>NZ_JBQHWA010000004.1:0-136608 GCF_052064225.1 Blautia massiliensis (ex Liu et al. 2021)
TAAAAATGGAGTAAAATACTCGCATGTCTGGCATCCTAGCGCAGGGTGCCAGATTTCAGTTATGGGGTACACCTTAAAACTGTGCGCTTACGCAAGACTGAAAGTTTCAAGCGCTTTACTTATCCCAACATTTTTTCAAATCTTTGACTTTTCCACCATTTGCTTTAATCATTTGACGCCATCCTCTTTGTGTTCCCATTTTATATAAGAAACGTGGAAATGCAATAGATACATATATATTTTCTCGTACTTGCTTCTTTAGAATAGCATTAGAAAGTTCTACTAATGCTTTATCAATCGGTGTTTTAGGGCCATATCCCGATTCCTTTTGGGGCATCATTGCCAGTCCACCTCCGCCACCGACACCTATGCCACCACTCCAAATAAAGCCTGTCTTTAAGCACCAGTTCTGTAAAATTTTCAGAGCATATTCAGCTTGTATTCCTTCATAAAAACCGCAATTCACAATACCATAAACGTGTATTTGAGGATTATGTATGCGAACTTCTTCTAACTGAACTAAACAAGATAACAAATGTCCCGGAATTCCATCAACATAGAGCGGACATGAAAACACCCATATATCTGTTTTCTCCAATTCTTCGATTACTTCTTGCGAAATTGTAGGTGAATGAAATCCCAACCGAGTGACTTCTGCATTCTCCCCTACATATCCTTTTATATCTTCCAAAAGAGTACTACTTGCACTGTTATTCACTTTTGGACTCCCATTGATTAATGCAATTCTCATAAGACAATGCCCTCCAATTCCTCTACAGATTTATAGAAGTAAATACCCTTTACCACACCGTCATAATTGTCTGCGTTTGCTTCCAACAATTCTCTGGCTGTTTCTTTCTCTATATCTGTAATATTTTCACCATAGAAGTGCGAAGACAACGTAATAGTATTTTTATATCTTCGTTTATGATGCATTTCACCTTTTCGGATTACAAAATCCGGATGAAAATATGAAATCGCACGGTCTTCAACCATTTTCACAAAAGGACTTACACTACCATAATAGCAGCGACTAATAATGATTAATTCCGTACATTTACTCATATCTACACCTGTTTCGTGATAACCATCATGAATCACACATTTTCCCGGTGTTTTTACCCAACATCCAAAACATCCAATACAATGACGAATATCTCCATTAGGCTTTATGATTTTATATTCTCCTTCTACTGGAATATTAAAATTTTCAATATCAGTTATGATAAGCTTCATTTTCATTTACTCCTTCAAATTCAAAGTTTCTGTTCCCTATAAAAAATAATTTTTCGGGATTTACCAAATCCACAATATTTATTCCTGTCGAAAGACCAAAAAATAGTGTTATCACAAATACATATCTGTTCCAATTCTTTTGTCGGTTCTCCAATTTTCTCCGCAATGATTTCAGCGGTAGCAGGAGACATCACAAAAATTAGATTATCGTATATATCTTTGTCAGATGTTCCCCACCAATCGGGAGCCTTGCTTAATATATCTTCTAACTTTTCCTGCAAAATAACAAAAACCGGAATATCCAAGCCAAACCTTTTCTGTATCATATCATCATTTGTTCCTCCCTCCATATTTTTTCATTAATGCTTTATATCTGTTGGTGTCGCATTTATCACAATAATCATTCCGTCATATAATTCTGCTGGGACATCATTGATTCTATAGCTATTTGGTAAGATCTTATTCAAAAAGCTATAACCCTCTCCGAGTGATCCCATCAGCATACTCTGATTGATAATTTTCTTTATTTTTTCTGATTTTTGCAGTTTATCAAAATCAAGATACGTCATATCCATCCCAAGGGCATACGCTGTATTTGCCAAAGGATCAGCAGAATAAAATTTTCGCGTAATTCTTTTTCCATTTTTTCCAGGCAAATTGCATTCTGTTTTGTAAAAATCTGTGCCAATGACAAAATAATCATCACCATATTTTTCAAACAGTTCTTCACCCATGAATGTAGTATATGTACTCTTCTTTGCCACATGTCCGTTATGCCCCGAAATCATAAGCATAGATTCGTTTGCTTTCTGAACATGCTCATAAATCCAGTCGATGTTTTCAGCCATATAATGATCCCTTATTTTTGCATAATCTACATTTGACGCATTACTAAGCTCCTGATTTTGCAGATAACATCTCGCTGCCTGCGCATACATTTCCATCCCTGGTATATTCTTTAAAGTTTCCGCAGCATCTTCCATATCGGTATACTGCATCTTAAGTTCTGAAAATGCTTCATCTACACATTTTTGATCCAAGTCGGAGTTTTGCATATCAAACCCATAAAAGCTTAACATCTCTTCCGGTTTTGCCTGTTTATTATAATCTGCCATATAGCGAATCAATGCCCTCATTTCATCCGTCTGGTAAATATGAAAAGCAAGTGCTTCCACTGCATCATCTTCCGTATTTTTCCCCTCACCGTGTATATATTGATTTACCAATAAGCATCCACCATAATCTGCTTCTAAGGCAAAGGCCTTACAGTTATATTCCTCTACCATTTTTCTAAATATATCAAGCTTTAATTCCTGAAATTCTTTATTTCCGTGGGTCGCCTCTCCAAGAGCAAATATCTTTACATTTTCCGGTATCGCAATATCATCGATTTCCTCTGCAACTTTCAGAAATTCTTCATTATTTACCTGTGTTCCGGAGTTCATGCCCCCATAAGATATATATCTTATGAATGCCATGATTGCAGCTCCAAATAGAAACGCCACGATTATCTTTCCAATATATCGCTTTTTTGCATGATCTTTTTTCATCCGTCAACCAACTCCTCTCATCTTTTCACGCTTATAATTTCGAAAAATCTGACACCTGATATCACACACGGCTCAATATGTATATGTTCAGGATATGTGATATTTACATTTTCAAAACTTACAATTTCCACTCCACCCCGTCCTCGTCGGTCCATGTATCCGTACCGTTATAGGTAAAACGGCGTTCAATGCGATCCATATAGGTGCCGTCCGCTAATTTATATACCGTTGTCGTGTCGCCGCGGAGATTCACAAGCTCTACCACATCCGCTCCCGGATAACCCGACTCAGCTTCATCGTCTCCACCCTTTCCTGTTTCGCCCTCGCCCTGCGACCAGCAAAGCAAGAGCCCCTTATATTCTGTGTACAGAAAAGTCCCGTCATCCGTTTTCTCAGCTGTAAGCTCCATTTTCATGGAGCTTTGGTCAAAGTCATTGGTCATGTCGGCGGAGAGAATATCGCCACTCAGCGAATATGTACCGGTTCCGCCGTCCGCTCCGATATACCATGAGATATGTCCGTCGCTTGTAATCTCCATGCTGCTGCCGAACTCCATAGCGCCGGGAAGCGCCTCAATCGCGGTGGAATTGTCTTTTTCATCTTCCGCCAAATGCCATGGACCGACCAAATCGTCCGCTGTCACGGCATCCGGATTATTATGCTCCTGCACCGGCGGCACAATGGAAACGGAGGTGTCTGTCGATTCCCTGGTGGGCACCTCAGCGGGAAGGCTTTCTTCTTCTACAGCGGAATTCGAAGGCTCCGGTGTCGCCGCTGGTTCCGTGCTCGCAGGCACTTTGTCCACATCAACGTGGATCCTGCCCTTTGCATTCTGCCCTGCGACGACGATTGCATAGGGACCGTCCACAGGAGCCTCCACGGTAAATTCCGTCACGGTTCCGTCCCCCTGATAGAGCGATGTTCCGTCCGGTGACGTAATCTTCATCTCCAGCGACCCTTTCACCGTCTCGAATAAAATTTTGAGCGTATCACCCTGCTTCAGCTCCAGGGTGTGGGTGTCCGTGCCGTTCATGATTTTGACATCCAAGTGGTATGAATCCGCGTTCTTTGCGCTGCTTCCGTCAAAGGCGGAGCTAGACGCGCACCCGGCCAGAGATAGCAGGAGAGCACAGACGGTCATAACAATAACGAAAAATTTTTGCTGTTTCATAATGGTTTCCTTTCAGGGTTCAGATTTGGTTTGATTGAACATGATCAAGTTACTATTTCTTATCCATATTCATCCGAATCACATTAAAAAGGTTTGACAGCAATATGCACGCCAATGCGATTGCCAATGGTGTCGTGGTCTCATTTCTGTCAAAAATGCTGACGCACAGAAAGATCACACCCGCTGCGATCAAACCTAAACTTGCTATGATGAAAAGTTTATTCAATATTTTTTTCATTTCATTTTCTCCTCTTTCAAAAAATCTTACTCATGACTGCTTAACGCATGTCCCGGTTCATCAGATCAAAGTCAATGTACTGCCCGTTCAGCTTAAAGAAGGCCGGGAAGGTACACAGCTTGCGGAAGCCGAACTTCTCATAGAGCCGGATGGCGCGGAGATTGTCGCTTCGGACCTCCAGATTGATCTGCTCAAAGCCGTTTTCCACAGCAAACGCAAGAACGGCTTCCATGAGCGCGGAGGCGGCCCCGTAGCCCCAATAGGCTTTTCGCACGCTGATCCCGAACTCGCCCCGATGGCTCATGCGCCTCGGCTTGCGGTTCAAACTGGCATCTCCGATGATTTGACCGTCCGCCCAGGCAAGATACTGCACATTGTCCTTTGAAGCGACCTGCGCGGCCAGATACTGCGTTTCCGCCTCTACATCCAGCGGTACGCCCTCCGGGCCGAAGCTGAGATTGTCCGTCTCTCCGCCGACGCATTTCAAATAGTCCAGCAGGGCGGCGGCGTCCTCCGGCCGCGCCTGCGTAATCATAAACGGTGCATTTTTCTCCATACTCACTTATATACCTCCAGGTTTGATCCGATATTTCGTTTCTATATATCCGCTTCTCCGGTAAAAACGCTTTGCGCTTTCTCCTCGATTTGGGAAAGGGCAGCCAAAACCTTTTTTATATTCTCCTCTCTTGGGAGAATGGTATGAATGTTTACCTCCGGATGCTCCGCAGCGAACGCTTTCAGGAAGTCCAACAGGTTGTCCTTCGTTTTCATGTAATCCTCGATGATCACGCTGTCGCTGAATCCGAGCTGTTTCAGCAGGATCGCGGAAACCACGCCGGTTCTGTCTTTTCCCGCGCCGCAAAAGTACAGCACATTGCTTTCCGCCTTCACAATGGCACAAATGATCCGCTCCATCTGTCCATCTATCATCTTGACATAAGCATCGGCAACAGAATCCGGAGCTTCTGGTACGGCTCCGCCCCCGGTAACAGGCAGATGATAGTAGGTAAACCCGCTTTCCGTCTCCAGTCTGCACGGCTTTTCTGCATATTCAGTCTTATCTCGCAGGTCAATGATTGTAGTAACGCCATTTTTTCGCAGCCAGCTGACTTCTTCATCCGAAAGGCACCCCGGATAATCGCTTCTGATATACCGCAAGGTTCCCGTGGGCAGCGCTCTCGTATTCCTCGTTGATTTCAGCAAAGAACCCATACGGCTGCCCTCCAATCCTCCTTTTGGCAAAAATTCATTGGTATCCTCCTCACAATTTTTTTACGCACATACCGACCAGCAGTCCGACGAGCATCCCCATAGACAGGGTGACGCCGATGTACTCCGGGAAAATGGTGCCAACGGTGGCCCCGAAGCACATCCCCAGGCTCATCCCCATGGCCTCATAGCCGTTTTTCTTTTCCTGCTTCTTTTTCTTTTCTGCCAGTCCGGCGAAGAACACAGCCAAGCGATCCCGGCCACCACCAGCGGCAGCGCCGCCATCATAAAGTCACGCATAAATTTTCACTCCCTTTTTCTTTTAAGACACCACTGCGCAAAGACCGCCTGACGGCTTTGTGAGGTGTTGCCTTTACTCTACTACAAAATCTGTCCAATCAATATGGTTATACACCATCCTTTATCGCCGCCCAAGATAGCGGAATGTATGCCGCTTGTATTCCCGGTACGCCGCGCCGAATGTTTCCTCCAGATACCGTTCCTCCTGCAAAATTTGTAAATGCAGCATCACAATGGCAAACACCGTAAGCGGCACGGTCAGCAAGTTACAGTACATCAGCATCACACCGATATACATGAGGTCAAAGCCGAGAAAGGCCGGATTGCGGCTGAACCGATAGATGCCGGATGTGACCAGCTCTGTGCGATCCTGATCCGGGATGCCCGCCCTCCAGCTATCCTTCATACTGAGAACGGAAAGGAGAAAGATCAGATCACCGATCATCCCGGTGCCAAATCCGGTAAAGCGAGCGTTTGCCGCAAGGCAGCTCCAGCCTAACGCTATGGACACAAGCTGTGCAATCACAACGCCCAGCGTGGCCATGCTCATCAGTAGTTCCACTGTGTGAATGGACTTTTCTTTCCGCTGTCCGATTTGCCGCGTCCGGATGCCGCGGCGCTTCTGCGCCAGCATCTTGGCAAAATATATGCCGTAAAACACTGCCAGCACAAAAAGGGCAAGCAGGGAATAAGGGAGAAGTTCTTCCATCGGATATTTCATTATGCAACTCCTCAAATGAATCTTGTTTTAGCCATGAGCAAAGCGCAAGGCAACCTGTTACTTTTTTTGATTCTTCCTTGTGCAGGCCACTCGGATAAACGGTACAAGCAGCAGAAGACATACCAGAACAGAGCCGCTCAGCTGCCCGTAGGACATCCACACATTTGATTCCGGCGGGCAGGGATAGATCGCCGCCACAACCACCCGGAAAATCCAAAGGGCCAGCAAAAAGCCGTAGAGATAGAACGCCTCCGGGTTTCCTGCAAACACCTTTTTGCCCCACAGGATCACGGTAAGGCTCAGCCCGGACAGCAAAAAGGAAAAGCACAGGTTTACATAATTGATGGGAACCACCAATGTCTCATAGGGGATATAGGAAGCCCAGCCAAACATCCACGGCACGGTAAAGTGCCACAGCCCCACCAGCAGGCTGATCGCAGCTCCCGCATAGTACATGACCTGATACTTTTTCATCGGTTTTCACCTGCCTTTCATAGCCGGTTCCCTTTTGCGAGCAGTTATTCGGAACAGATAGAGGAAATAGACCAGCAAGACAATAAACTGTACCGCACCCAGAAATATCTCAAACTGAGCGGAAGCCTCCCCGCTGATGAAGGAACAGAAGTCATGCAGAGCGTGGAGCAGTACGCAGGGGAGAAGACTGCCGCTTTCAGCGAAAATCAGGGCAAATACCATCCCGTAGACCAGAGCGAAGCAGATCTGGAGAACTGTTTCCCCCAATTCTGCACCGCCAGCTATGTTCAGGAGATGGCTGAACCCGAATAGAACAGATGAGATTATCATTGCCTTTCCCACGCCGCGCTCCAACCACAGGCCGCAGATGATGCCCCGAAAGAAGATTTCCTCCGCCATACCGATTCCAAGCGTCAAAAACAAGTTTGCTAAAATCAATGCCGCACCACCGTTAAAGTTTATTCCCGCCGTAAAAGGGGAAAGGGCAATGAGCAAAAGCGGCGAAAAATAGAGCATTCTCTTCGCTGCCCCTTTTTCCGCACTGCGAAATCCCAGCTTTAAGATTCCTTTGTATCGGATGATGGAATTCGCCAATGTGATAATCACAAGCCCCCAGATTACAGCACCCCTGATCAGCGCGGAGGGAATGCCCTCTATTCCCGTGATCACCACGATTGCTCCTTGCGCGAAAAAGAACAACAGCAGCACAAGCATTGCCCCGGCAGTTTTCAGTACGATTCTATCTTTCCGTTTCATTTTCATTTTGAGCCTCCTGTCCCATTCCCCGGCAATGTGCCAAAAGAAGTTCTGTCAATGCGATCTGTCTTCCACAAAATCGGAAACCGCTTCTTTGATTTCCTCTGCGTGTCCTGTCAGCAAATGCCCGCCACTTTCAAAGGAAATGAACGTGCAATTTGGGAATCTTGCTACCGCCCTCTCCGTTTCGATGTAGCTTGCCAGCTTATCGTCCTTTGCGTGGAAAATCAGCGTGGGGACCTGTAAATCCTCAATCGGATACTCCCCAAAGTCCCTCGCCATATCGGGGTTGGTAACGGAAGCGTCCAGTATCACGCCGACTTTTCTGTCGTTTATGGGTAGCATACTGTAAATGGTGGACTGCTCCATCCCCATGATCGGCTCAAACATAGGGCTTAACAGGAACATGACGTAATCGTTGCACAGGAACGGGGGCGGTCCGGCATATTCGGCATATTTCTCCGGCTTCTCCACAGGCGGCATGGCGGAGCAGTATAAAATCAGACCCTTCGTGCGCTGGGGATAATCAAGGGCAAATCGGATCGCGACGCTGCCGCCTGCCGATGTGGCCAGAAGGTGCACCTTGTCAATGCCCAGCTTGTCCAGCAGCTCCACATAGGCCGCCGCCTGACTGGCGGGCGTTCCGTCGCCGGAAACGTCGCTTCCCAGGTATCCGAACCGTGAGGGAGCGATGATCCGATAGTCGGAGCAAAAGTCCTTACAGGTGTCATAAGCCTGGTCATAGCCGCCGAAAATGCCGTGGACGGATAAAATCACCTCGCCCTCACCCGAATCGACATAGGTTATTTCGCCGTAGCTTAATGCCGCCGTCTGGGCATTGTAAGCGGCAAGACGATTTTTACTTTCCCTCACCGCCGCACCGCATCGTATCCCCTGGACAATGAAATACATTGCCAGGGCAAGGAATACTCCCCCCGCTATGTAACTCCACATTCGCTTACACCTTCTCTTTTCAGTCACTGATTTCGTAAAATCAAACCTCCAGACACTTCGCCCGCTGAGCCAGCTGTTCGATCAGCCGGTTTACGATTTCCGGCTGGTCGGTGTTGGAGTTGTGTCCGGCGTCTTTGATCCATTCCAGCGGTATGCCAGAATTTTTATGCCACGCCTTGTTGTATCGAACACAAGATCCCGCCTTGTCCTGTTCGCCGCAGATGAGCAGGGCGGGGCATTTGATTTCATAGGGCAAATCCCGCTCCACAGCCTCGGCAAGGATTCGGAAGCCGTGACCGGCAATCTTTGCGTAGCGCTCCTGGTCGCCGTCATACACCAGCATCAGGTCCCGCATCAGGTTCCTTCCGTATTCCGACAGGGCGACGCCCTTTGTCCCGGACTTTAAGAGGGCCTTCCACGGATAGTAGCGATAGACTGGCTCCATTCGTTTCAGCAGCCAAAGCTCCGGCTCTGTCATATACTTTCGTTGCAGCGGCGCGGAGTCGATGGACACAAAGCCCTTCAGCTTTTCGTGGTAAGTTTGCGCATACGCCTGTCCCACATAGCCGCCCATAGACTGCCCCACGATAACGGGTTTTGTGATCCCCTCCTGCTCCAGAATTCCGTCCAGCCACCTTGCCTTGTCCATCAAATCGAAGGCAAAGGCAAAGGGCCAGGAGGCGGCGTGGCCGGGGGCGTCCCACACAAGGACATTGTATTTCCCCTCAAAATACACGATTTGTTTCTCAAACAACCGATGATCCGCTGTCAGACCGGGCAGGAACACCAACGTTATTGCGTCCGGTGAAATCAGATGCACCCAATAATGGATTTTGCCCAATGGTGTCGTATATGTTCTCTCGTTCATACTTCCTCACTCTCCCTTTTTGCACCAATCCTTTTGTCCCAGGGAGAGGGTGTAGGGATGCGCCCAGTCCTCGGTGTCGTAGAAGGTGGCGGTCAATTCCAGCTGGTCATAGACGCAGCTCCAGCAGGTTTTCTCTCCGCCGTTCTCGCCGGGGAAGTTGCTCTGCGCCACAGCCGCCAGGGCGGCGCGAACGTCCTCGGCGGTCATTACACACTTTGCCGCATTCCTCCGCTGGGTGAGCGTGTTAAAACGCACATAGGACTGGCCGCTGCCGGAGGTGCCGTCGTCCCCGTGGAGATAGAAGTTGGTCACCACCGGGGTGTCGGTCACTACAATCTCGCCGTTTTTCCACTCCACCGCCACGCTCCGCCCGGCAGCGTCGGAGAGGGAGAAGTGCTGGGCGCGGCCCAGGGAAAAGTGCATATCATACTGCGAAAGCAATTCCAACGCTTCCGCTACATTCGCCGCCTTGTCCAGCAGCAGCCGCAGACCGGAGACAATGGTAATGTCGGGCTTATCGGTATTCTGGTCGACACCCTCCTCGTGGCTCACCATGAGATCAGCCACGCACAGACCCTTTTCGTTCATGCCGTCCAGGATAGCGTAGACGGAAGCCAGTGCCATGAACTTATCGCCCATGCTTCCATCGGGCTTCCAGTCCTCCCCAAAGCCCAGGAAGTCCAAATTGCAGGTGGCGATGGACTCATAGCCATTCTTGGGGATGGTATGTACCAGCATTTTGTCACATTCTTCCCAGTCGAAGTTGCGGCCAAAGAGGGCCGCACCGTCGGGACTTGTCGCCGCGACGGTGGAGCAGCCGTAGTTTCCCCCGGCGGTGGAGGTGTCCGGCTTCCAGAAGCCGTGAGAGAGGAATGAGGCGATGTAGTCTCCCATCTCGGCGTCGCTTTTTGCCCCGCCCTGCTCCAGAAAGCCATCGAAGCCATAGTCTCCCTTATATTCCATACTCCACAGATGATCATCCAGCTTCTCGATAGTCATGGCCGCCGTGAGCTGGGTGCCGAACATGGTCCACGCTCCCGCAAGGGCTGCAATCAGCACAGCCGCAATAACAAGAAGCGCGATTATCGCCTTTCCAAGTCTTTCCGAGGAAGACGAGCCCGCTTCGTTCGATTTACAAAGCTCTTTTTCCGAAACGATCATTTTCATATACTCCTTCCTTGCCCATCGGGGCGCATTTATCATTTTATTCTGTACCTGCTTATATCGTAAGTCATTGTCGTGTAAACGAGAATTTATCTTACCCTTGCCATATAGTAATCCAATTGGTTCATCAAACTCCAGAATTGTTCTGCTTCATCCACGGATAGTGTTCTATACTCCATTTTCATATCCTCGCAAATTTTGATTTTCCGGTGAGCCACTCATCTCTTGAAATTGCAAACACACCGGCTTTTCATTGCCCTCATCCGAAAACGCATCTACCATCCCAATTTCTCTATCCACAAAGCCGCTTTCCGCCCTCATGCACTTTCACTCCCCAGAGCCGTATTTTTCAAACCGGCACTGCTCTATTACCTCGTCCCCGAGCAGCGTGATGGCCTTTTGGGGACAGCGGCTGATACAGCGGTAACACATGGTACACCGGTCTTCCGCGGTGGCTTTCCCGTCTCGCAGGGAGAGATTTTTCGTAGGGCATAAAGAGACGCACAGCCCGCAGCCCACGCATTTTTCGCTGATTTTCAGCTTGTCTGTGTATCCCGCCGTCTTGCCGTAAAACCACAGCCGCTGTCCAAAAAGTCCCTTCAGGTGGGAAAAGAAGGACAGCCCGTCCTGGGGGTAGTTTCCTTGCTTGATCTGCCGTGCGACAGCTTCTATCTTTTGGTCGGCCTGACGGACGATCTCCCGGTTTTCCTCTGGCGTTTTCTTCAGCAGTTTGCTGTCGCAGACGGAATCCGGCATTTTGATCTGCAAACCGCCGAGTATTGTCGCCCCGCGTTTTCTTAAAATTCGAGCCGTACATCCTGTTCCATCACCGCTGAAAAGCCCCATCGTATTGACGCAAAAGACCTTTTTCCCATTCCATAGAGAAGAATGATTTTTAATAAAATCACGCACTATGATAGGGGCATTGGAAAACTGCGTCGGGTAGCCCAGCACAATGATGTCATGCTTTGTCAATATTTGAATCATCTCTGTATGTTCTAACGGAAAACTCTGAGCAGGTGCGTCCAACAGTTTGACTAACTTTTCGACACAATGTTTTGTATTTCCAGTTCCGCTAAAATAGATTCCAATCATGAACGCATCTCCTTCCTTAAATGGGAATTTGCTTTTTTACAGTGCGGTTACCCAAAAACATACTGCTGAAATTGCATAAAGCGGTGTCATAATAAACATTTCCTTTCTACTCCACAGCTTATTCGCAATCATTTTTCCTTTGATTTTGACAATCTATTTCTTCTGTTTTCCATCATTTTCTGACTGTTTTCGATTTTCGTTTTTCTTTTTTCTTTTAGCTTTTCCTTTGCCTTAAAAATGGCTTCAATTAACATCCGATTTGCTATCTGTCCCATATTGTCACCTCCCGTACAAAACATCAAAGCTATTTCTCCAATCTCATCCGACAAACAGAAAGCCCTGTTCGTTCTCTATCCCAGCACCGCCACAATCAGGGCGCACAGCAAGCAGGGAACGAGACCAAGCGCCATGCCGATCACCGAGCGCACTACATGATACTTCTTCTGGTGATACGCCTTGTCCATGTGCTCCGTTCCCGGCAAACGGATGCGCTTGACGTTGGCAAACAGCACCCAGTCCAGGAAAAAGCAGTCGTACCAGTCCACCAGCAGCCATAGACCGTATGCGTACAGGAAGCCGGTCTTGAAATCCGTCGCTCCTGCCGCAAGCGCCAATGCCGTCAGAATGGATAAAGCCAGCAACACTGCAAAGCCCTTTTTCAAGAACACCGGGGCACTGAGCACCTCGGTGGGAATGCGCTCATGGGTTTCAAAATATTTCTCCTGAATGTCCTTGGGGTAATCGTGGATCCACCAAACCGGATTTTTGCACAGCGGGATCATGATCATGCAGGTGAACAGGATCAGCGCCCCAACACATTCCATTCCATAAATCGTCCAATTCACTGTTTTGTACCTCCTATAATGCGTTCCAATATAACAATGCAATATATCTTTTCATTTTCTCTGCACAATGCCTATATTTGCTTTTACACATTCCGTAATTTTCTGTCATTCATCTGTTCACTGGTGATGGTTTGTACGATCAACTTACTTCATCCCATAAATTTCAATAAAATGTGACAGATGCACACCTATCTGCGTCCACATTTCGTCCGTCCTGTCAGGCTCCCGGTCTGCAATCTCTATCATCACTGTTACCGGTGCTACGATTTCCAGCGCAAGCAGATTGGCATCAAACCTGCGAATCAAATTCTTTTCCATCATTTTTTCTAACATCAGAGCATACATTTCCTGATTTCCGGTCAGCTGGTGCTTTGATGTAAGTGCCGCAATCTTTTCATTTCTATACTGCTCCTTTGTACAAAATCTTCTGACCTTTTGTATCTGCGGATCCTTCATTGTGAATTCAACTCGTCTCAGACAATCTTCCTTGAATTCATCCAGTGATTCCGGAATCTTATCCAAATGAGAGCTATTTCCGAAATTCTCGTCATATTTATGTTCCATCATGGCAATCAGGGAATCGAGAATATCTTCCTTTCCCTTATAATGTGCGTATATGGATGGACCTTTTATTCCCACAGCTTCTGCAACTAAATCAATGGATGTCTGGTCATATCCCTTTTCAGAAAATAAATCAAGCGCTGCGAAAAGTATTCTGTCCTTTGTTTTTATCTTTTTCATTTCGTTTCTCCAATCTTTGTATTCCTAATAGTCGTTAGGGATATTATACCTAATATCCGTTAGGAAATCAATATGTCATGAAAACGAATCACAGCAATCTTTCATCCTTGTTGTTCAATATGAACGATACGAGAAAAAGGCATCCAGCAAAACTGCCAGATGCCCCTTTCGAATCGTGTTTCTTCATATTAAATTGTAATCTCATTAAATAGTAATCTCAATCCCACCCCGGAAGACTACCGTGCTGCCTTTCTCATCAATGCGGATGTGATCCGCCAAACCGCCCCACAGTTCTCAGCGAAACTCTGTCTGTTCTCCTGTCAAATCTTCCAGCTTAGTGATGAAGTTCGTGAGTATCTCCTTCGTGTCATTCTTTTCCTGGATGAGTGCCTCCAGTTCCTGAAATCGGCTGTGCTTTTCAGCATACAAGGTGCGGAGTTTCTTTTCTTTCTCTGCCTGCTCCGTCTGATCCAGGTCTACACTTGCATTCTTCTGGATGAGGTTCGAAAGGTTCTCTGCGATAATTCTCAGTTCCTGTTTCAGGCGTTCCTGCTCTGCGCCAAGGGAGTTCATCTGACAGACCGTTTCAATCAATTCCTGCAAATTCTCTATGGTTTCCTCTTTCGCATCAACCAAGGCATTCAGTGCCTTGAGGAACAGCTTCTTGATTTCTTCCTCGCTCAAATGCGGTGTGTTGCAGGGCGGGGTGTCTTTGCCGTACTTCCGATTGCAGCGGTAGATGACCTTCCGGTACTTGTCGGTGGAATGCCACACCTTGGAACCGTACCATCCACCACAGCACCCACACTTGATTTTGTTTGAGAAAATGCTCACTCCGCTGTAACGACCATTCTGTTCCCGGCGGGCAAGTTCTGCCTGCACAAAATCAAACTGGGCAGGGGGAATAATGGCTTCATGGTGTTCCTCCACATAATACTGAGGGATTTCGCCGTTGTTGGTCTTTCTCTTCTTCTGCAGGAAGTCCGTGGTGTACTGTTTCTGGAGGAGTTCATCCCCACGGTACTTCTCGTTGGTAAGGATCGATTTCACCGTGCTGATGTGCCACCTGTCCTTGCCGGAAGGTGACTTGATGCCCCGGCTTTCCAGTTCCTTTGTGATAGCGTAGAAGGAAAGGCCGCTGATAAAAAGCCGATAAATCAGCCGAACCGTGGCTGCCTGTTCCTCGTTTATCTTGAAATCCTTGTCGTACCCAAGAAACCAGCTGAAGGCAACGCTGCCTTTGCCATCAGCAAACTGCTTTCGCTTGCCCCAGGTGGTATTCTCAGAAATGCTCCGGCTTTCCTCCTGTGCCAGGGAACTCATGATGGTTATCATCAACTCGCCCTTGGCATCCAGCGTCCAGATGTTCTCCTTCTCGAAATAGACCTCAATGCCTTTATCCTTCAGCTTTCGGATGGTGGTCAGGCTGTCCACCGTGTTTCGTGCAAATCGGCTTACCGACTTGGTAATGATGAGGTCAATCTTACCATCAAGGGCATCTTCCACCATCTGATTGAATCCGTCACGCTTTTTGGTGTTCGTGGCGGTGATACCCTCATCCGAATACATCCCCACAAACTCCCAATCCTCATGACCTTCAATGTAGGTCTTGTAGTAGGTCATCTGCGCCTCGTAGCTGGTTGCCTGTTCCTCACGATCCGTGGATACTCGTGCATATCCGGCTACCTTCTTTTTCCTTCTGACTGCCACCGGCTCCGATGTGAACTGGTTAAGGGTAGCATGTATTTTTCTTACTTTCTTTGCCATGTCTTTACCATCCCATCCTTATATTCAAAACCTACCTGGGTGTCAGAAATGATCACCCGGTCAATGTCTGCGGATACTTTCGCCTGGAAGTTCTCTCCGAGAAGGCTTTCTGCCGCCTCAAACAGTTCGCTCTCCGTCAGGCGTTTCATTTGGCACTGTGTCCTCGGCTGGGAACAGCACCAAATCTTTGTTTTCTTTTTCCCATAATTGTCCCTTTCGCATTTACATCCGCATGACGCGCACCAGACCTTATTGGTGAAAGCATTCTGGCCCCGGCGGCCGCTAAACTGCCGGATGATGGATTTCCTGTTCCCATTCAGCAGGGAAAACTCAATACGGTCGGAATATAGAGTCACTTGCTGTATCTCTTTTGAGAAAGCACTCTCATCAAAGGAGCCGCCCAGCACTGTCTCCGCAGCCGCTGTGAGTTCCGTCTCCCAAATCGGTCGGCACTCGCATTGCTTCATTCCTTTCCGTTCTCTGGTGTTGCAGACCCACCGCTTTCTTCCTCCGCTGGTTCTCCGGCTAACACCGCATCCGCAGTATCCACACTTCACTTTGCCGGAGAAAGGTGTAAGGTTGTCCTGATTGTTCGGAAACTGCTCCGCTCTCTGCTGCCGGATTTCCAATGCCTTCTGGTAATCTTCCTCCGAGACCAAAGGCTCGAACATCTCATCCACCAGGTACATGGGAAGTTCACCTTTGTTCCTTCTGCGGATGTGACCTTCGGTGAAGAAGTTCTTCTGAAGGACCATCGTTCCGGTGTAGGACTGGCTTGAAAGTATCTCCTTGATGGTTGTCTGCTCGATCGGCATTCCCATCTGCCCGGTCACGCCTCGCTCTGCAAGGGTCTTTGCAATGCCATAGGCTGATTCCCCGGCAAGGTACCTTATGTAGATTTCCTTCACCACCTCGCCCTGTTCGGGGATGATGCGGAACATCTCTCCGTCCCATTCATATCCGTAGGATGCTTTGTGGCCGTTTGGGATACCTTGCTCAAACCGCTTTCTGGTAGCCCATTTGATATTCTCTGAAATGCTCCGGCTTTCTTCCTGTGCAAAGGATGCAAGCAGCGTAAGCATCAATTCTCCGTCTTCTGAAAGGGAGTTGATCTTCTCCCGTTCAAAGTAAACCGATATTCCCAGGTCTTTCAGATGCCTGGTCGTGTTCAGGCAATCAACCGTGTCCCTGGCAAATCGGCTGATGCTCTTAACCAGCACCATGTCAATTTTTCCTGCATCGCAGTCTGCCACCAGGCGATTGAAACCATCACTGTGTGCTGTACTCGTTCCGGTAATACCCTGGTCAACATAGACCCCTGCGTATTCCCATTCGGGGTTATTCTGAATGAGGGTGCTGTAGTAGCTGACCTGCGCTGACAGGGAATGCAGCAGCACCTCACAATCCTCGGAGACACGGGCATACGCAGCAACTCGCATCTTACGCTTGAGCTGCGTCACACCCGGTGTGATTTGTCTGATTCTTGGCATGAAACCGCCTCCTTTCACAGTGACATATTCCCGTAATAACCGCACTGTATCAAGTCTATATTGGAGAATAATGTGCCGAATATCGGACGGTATTTTTCTTGCATCCTCCGCAGCATCCGCACTTGATTCTGTTGGATAAAATACTCACGCCACTATACCGACCATTCTAAAGCACTGGCTTTTCCATAAACTCGTTACCAAATGAAAACAAATATAATGAATAGTAAGCAACAAATTAATAAACCTAACCACCCGAAATCTCGCTGTTTTTCTATCTCCATGGTTTTCTTTTTCATTTGTCTTTTTGTTTTTTCAAGTTAACAGGCAGCATCTCTTCTTTCCATTTTCATCAGTAATTCCAATGAACACATCCGCTTTTCTGCTTCCTGTTGCTTTTTCAGTGCCTCTTCAACAGCCTCCACAGAAGACTGTACTACCATTTTCTCCAGTTTAGAGTTCCGGTCCTGTACGTCTCTTATTTTTTCTTCGAGCTGCTCTTGCTCTTTCCTGCTCAGCAGCCCGTTCCTGTTCCGCAAATCGTCGTTGCTTCTCTGCAGCGACAGATTGATATTCTGCGTTCTGGACAATTCGGTTTGCAGTTTCTGATTTTCCTCGGTTAGCTTCTGAAGCTCGTCTTGTAGCTTCTGATTTTCGGATGAGATCTTCTGAAGATTTTCTCGAAGCTCCCGCATCCGTTCCAGACATTTCTGGATATTTTCCTGATCCTTTCTTTGTATTTCCAGAAGTCTGTCCCTTTCTGTCTTTACTTTCGACAATGCCTCCGCTTGTTCCTGCAACAGCTTCCTCCACTTGTCGATAGTATCGTGCAAGATCGGCATCTGCTGTGTCGTCTCTGCCGGTAATACACCTTTCTTTTTGCTCATTTCTGATAAATTCATCCTCTAATTCCCCTTTACTGATTTTAAGATGGAAAGTTTTAGAAAGATTACTGTCACGTACTTTCTTCCCTTCCGAATTTTGAAACGTAATATGCTTTCTATTTTCTGTCCAGTTTACGTTCCATCCCAAATTTCCCATTTCTTTGATAAATTGCTCTCGGCTGATGCAGGACTCCATAACAGTTAAAACCACCATTGCACAGTCTGCAACAAAGCTATCCTTTTTCTGTTGCCGGAACAGATTATATTTATCTTTACTCCATGCAATGACTTCCCCCGTCTCAATCTGGCTGCCATCAAAATGTTTTCCTTTTCCAGCAACAGTAAGCCCCCGTTCCCGGCACATCTGGTTCGTCAGCTGCTTCATCCGTTCCAGATCTTTTCTCGAATTATGCAATTTTTTCCCGTTTTCATAGCTCACAGAATTTGTAACCAAGTGACAGTGGATATGGTCTTTATCCTTATGGACACTGACCACCGTCTGGAAACCAGAAAACCATTTCTCCGCAAATGCAATGCCAAATTCCAATGCCTGTTCCGGTGTAATCTTTTCATCCTTATGCCAGGAAATCACATTATGGGCATACATCCTTCCCGAATCCTTTCCCCACAATCGTTTTTCTTCCAGAAATGACTGGTACACCAGATCATAATTCACTTCTTCGTAAGGATATGGACCGATGATATGGACAAGATGCTGATCTGTTTTTCCTTCCCGGAGGACATATTCAATACAGTTTCTCATTGCCCCATGGGAATTTGTCCGCTTATTAATTGTCTTATTGATCGCCATATCTTTTCACACTCCTTCCGATATCCTGATATATTTTCGTTGAGACTGTTAAAAACATCTGCTCTGGGATAAAAACCTCCTGCATTCATATGATGCGCAATCTGGTTGAGATTGGTTGTAGCACCTCGAAGCTGCCGGTTTGTTTCTTCCAGTCTCTGATTTAATATTTTCAATTCTTCCATAACCTCTGATGATACTATCTCCACATTTTCAATCGCAGCAAGTACCACTGCCTGCTGTGTCTGTCCGGATTCTTTCATCTTCTGCCGGAGCAGGGTATATTCTTTGTCATTCATCCGTATCGTAACGGTATGGTTTCTTTTTCTCATAATCAATTCACTCCTTTTATCTCTGTGCTGTCATATATAATTTAGCCAATGGACTTCTGGCTGTAAGGGGATTCCATAAGGGTGCTAGACATCCTGTAGATGTCCGTTTAGCACCGACCGGAGTGGCAACGGAGACAAGTCCTAGTCAATAGCGTAAGTGTTCCTGTGGAATGTCCAGTGGACATTTCGCAGGAATACTTACGCTATTGACGGGCCGGGGTTCCAAGGGGCGGAGCCCTCTGGCAAGTTTAGGAACAGCCCAAAGGCCGGCTCCGGTGCAGAGTGGCCTGCCACTTTGCGAAACTTGCCTGTCATCTCTCCACCACTTAGCCAGCCCCTGCTAATCAGTTTTCTCCTCCATGCGATACCAAATTTTGATCGAGATGACAGTGGTTTTGTGGTGCAGAAGCAGACTGTAGAGGAAATAGAAAAGCTCCCCTTTCAACAAATTTTCTCTTTCCGAAGCAGGCTGATTATGCACCACTCCGATGCGGAGTATCGGACAATTATGTGCCGTATCCGGCACTCTTATCTTTTTCTCCCATGCTTATGCAGCGTTTCCCGGCTGCCAACGCTTTTCTGTCATAATTTCTCACTATTTCTGCTTCTTTTCTTCTCAACCATTCTCTTTTTCTGATGAAAGACATAAAAATAACAGCCATAAACATTTCCCCGATTCTCACCAATAGAAATGCTATCACTGCCATTGTCTTTTTCTTCTATTTTGTTTTCGCAAAACAATTTTGTACTGTCAGTCGGTTCTCCTGTTACTGCCATTTTGTAATTAGCTAAAAACTGTCTGCAAAATCCAATGCCGCATCCATATCTGCCTCCTGTTCCCAGTCCAGCGTATTATCTGTAGCCTCATTATCTGGTTTCTCCATCGTCATTGCCATATTCGGCAAATTATTATCTCCTACCGATTCCTTCACAAACGGTACAAGCATTTCCAGAAGATTCTTCGCCATAGCCATCGGGACGGATTCCTTCACACCATCCCGGATAGCTGTTTCCACTCTTTCCAGAAACGCATCTTCCTTTTCTCTGGTTTCCAGATACGGATCAGCTTCCTTTCGATATATTCTGGAGAAGTAATCATTCAAAGCCACCACAACCGCTCTGGTATAGGACTTATACTTCTGCCTGTCCATTGTCTGCAAATATTCCCATGCCTGTCTGTCCTGTTCATCACAGAGGTTCAAGCGAATATTTGTATTAATGATTTTCCGTTCTTTTCTCATACAAGCACCCCTCCGTTTTTCTGAATTTTTCTTGCTGTCATGGCTTCATAGCCTTTGGCTGTAGCACAAATATCACGCACGATGGTCACTCGGTCTTTATCATAGTCACCAAAGTTCTGAATCATGCAGCCGCCTCCACCGACCACATACAGACGCATCAGTTCCGGGTTGTATTCCCGTTCTCTCAACTTATGGAAAATCTCTTTTGTATACTCTCCGGCAGCTTTACGAATCACAGAGAGATATTTTTCTCCAATATCGGCAGTTCCTGTACGGATCACCTGCTCAATCACCAGATCATCCACCACCGTTCCCAGCTCCTTCAGCAATGATTCCCTGACAGCAAGCACACACTGATGTGTTCCATATTTCTCTGTAAAGCATTTTTTCTCTACCGGGCGAGAATTGTTGATATACATAATATTCATAGTTCCATTTCCGATATCAGCCAGCATATTGATTCCTTTAAAGTCCTGTAATCGGTAAAAAGCTGCTGCAAATCCCTGTGGATAAATATCAGCTCCGACAAACTCCACATGATATTCTTTATTGCGGAATGTGAAGTCCACGCTATCATTCTGGAGAAGATACTTCTGGAAGTCTTCTTTCTGTGAAGCCACCCAGGTCAGTGGAAGTCCTGCCGCAAGATGCACCTTCACCTGATTCATTCCCTTTCCGTCTAATTCTCTGGCAATCGCAGCCAGCGTCAGCACATAATAGTCTAGATCCTGTGTTTTCTCTGCACAGAACTCTTTGTGTTCTTCACCGATCTGGTAATACAGCCCATTATAAACAAGAAGGTTATTCTGAAAGATGGGCTCCTTCTCATATCTGACTACACCAGACGTAAAGCACCTGGTTGCTGTTTTCATGTTTCCATAACCGTGATCAATTCCAATCACCATAATTGTTTCATTTTTGTCGTTTTTCATCATTCTCATAATCATACCTCGTTCTTTCTTTTCTTATCCGATCCTATCAATACTTACGTGAATTGATAAGATGGATATTTTATTTACTGGTTCTTTAATTATTCATATTTGATAATATGGATTATTAATAGTGATGGATTTTCCAATATGGGATTACCCATATCTGGTTTTCCTGTTTTCTGATATCTGGAGATAGGAATTTCCTATGACCTGATTGTCCCAAATTGGACTATCCACCTTTAGGCTCTTCTCATCTCCATTCAATCATTTTCTTCTCCTAATGGAACTTCCCGGATAATATATTCGGTATCTCCATAAAAGCCATATTCGTTACGCAATCTGTGACGTTCCACATATCCATGATGCTCTAATTCCTTAATTGCGGAACGAACAGAATCAATTCCATCTCTGCTCAATGTTGCCAGTCCCTGCATGTTATAATTCCAATCGTCTGGTAGGCTTAACATCAGCGACAATAAGCCTTTCGCTTTCAATGTCAGATTCTTATTCTTGAAATGGTGATTACTCATTACCGTATAATTCTTAGTTCTCTCCACACGAAAAATCTGTGCCAAGCTCCTCACCTCCTTATGAAAAAAGACACAAATCAATTTTCATGACCTGTGCCTTTTCCTTCATTTATTCTGTTTATTTATTATTTCATTAAACGTAAATCAGTTCTTCTAAAATGATTTCCTCTGCGATTGCTCTGTGTTTGTTAGCAGCCCTTACCCAAGCCATCTGGTCAACCCCTTTCTCTGGCAATGGATCACTTTTTTCCAGCTCTCTCAGGATAATCTCTTCCCGTTTCCTTGCCGCCTGGTCAATCTCCAGAAGATGTTCTCCTATTGTGTCCTGTAAAAGCATTACCTGATATTTCGCCCGTTTATGATTTTTCAAATAATCTCTGCGGAGAAATCCATATTTTCCAAGTTGTGTCATCTGTTCTCCGGATTTATACTCCAGTTCTGGAAGCAAATATCCGTTTACATTCCTATAATTCAGTTCCATAGCTTCTTCACACTCCATTTCGTAATCATATATTGCGTCACCATCGTCTGACGTTAACTTTCTCCCAAAAATTGGAAAAAGTCTTTCTCTATAATACCTAATGCACATTACTTTTCCTATTCTTCTGTGCCCACCCTTTGAGTAACTTTTCAATCAAGTCTGCCTGTTGAGCCGGCGTATAATCTGCCGGGAAATACTTTCCGATCCGCTCAAGTGGGATTTTGATTTGTTCCCTCTGGTTCGGCTTGATTTCCTCCAAAATTTCGTAAATCATATCCATATCAAGACATTTTTGTTGGCTCATCCGCTTTAACCGGTTCGCCTGCGAAATGTTTGGGACACACTGTTCCAGTTCCATCACAGCATGAAGTTCATACTGTTCTGCTTCCGTCAGGAAGGAAATTTCCACCGCTGAACGAATTGCAAGCAGCTCCCGGTCAACCATATCCAAAATCTTTGGAATCAATTTTGTCAGACGGATATATCTTTTAATCTGTGTCACACTTTCCCCCACCATCCGGGCAAGCTGTTCATTGCTGCGATTGTTTTCCATATACTTCGGTCCCAATGGGTCCGAAGTCATATCATCTACTCTGCCTTGATGTTTCATTGCTTCTAGTCGCATCTTATAGGCAAATGCCTTTTCACTCGGCAGAATTTTTTCTCTTTGGAGATTACTGTCTACCATCGCAATGATTGACTGGTCATCGTCCAAATCACGGATAATGGCTGGCACTTCTTCCATACCTGCCCATATGGCTGCCGCCTTTCTTCTGTGTCCTGCGATAATTTCATAACCGTCACCATCCGTATTATGGCGGATTAACAGCGGAACCAAAACCCCTTCCTTTTCCATGCTTTGGCGTAATTCAAACAATTCCTGATTTTGCTCCACCTTAAAAGGATGGTCTTTAAAATCATGAAGTTCTGAAACCTTTACCAGAACAATACCTGCACCCGACTCGTAATCCTTTGATGAACACATTACTCTTTTCTTTGTCATCTCAATTATCCTCCATTTTAATCTGAATAAAAGAAAAGGACTCTTACCTCTCAGAAATTCTGAAAAACAAGCGTCCTTTTGACTGTTTTAACGATATTCAAATAAAAATGAAATTTTCTTTTTCATGTGTCCACTCATACCAGATGCAGAACTACCG
Organism: Blautia massiliensis (ex Liu et al. 2021); assembly: GCF_052064225.1. Taxonomy (NCBI): domain Bacteria; kingdom Bacillati; phylum Bacillota; class Clostridia; order Lachnospirales; family Lachnospiraceae; genus Blautia; species Blautia massiliensis (ex Liu et al. 2021). The sequence goes on from NZ_JBQHWA010000004.1 coordinate 22,945, forward strand.
ATACCTCGATTCCGTCCATAATCTGCTTTTTTCGTCCCTGTTTACCTGTAGGTGCGAAACTCATATATCTCGCAAAGTGCCTAAAACAAAGGACTTCTACGAATTCACCCGATGTAGACAACATACCGTCTCCACATGGGCAGTGCAAGAGAACAAATCCATATATTATGGAAAGAAAACTTTTAATTTTGAAGTGTAGTAGTCACCTGGTAGAACCCGATTAACGATTATCAGCAAGGGGTGCATACAATATATACCCGATTAACGATTGCCCCTACATTCCCGAATTTAAAGTCGTTTATTTGTAGTCTCCTGGTAGTCTCACCCCCGGCGGACGCCAAATTATGCCCCAGTTTGCCCCATAATTCCGAGGATTGCGAGTAGTCATGGAGTTTGCCGTGGCAGATGAAAAATATTTTTATCATTGTTTTATTTCTCCTTGATTTGCCCGGAAATGCCCTGTTTTGCAATGGATTTCGGGGATTTGTGAAATGTGTGTTTTAGCTGCCATCTTGGCAAAATGGGGCAAGATTAAGCAAGTTATTGCGGGCTGTTAGTAGTAGAATTGAAAAGGTTACTACTAAGGATTTCTCCAATACCTGTCACGCTGAGAATAACTCCTGACAGAATTCCAATAAGCACCGGTGTTGACAGAATTCCTTTTATCGCTTCTCCTGCTGTCTGATGGCTTCCACCTGCACTTTTTACCATAGCCACGTAAACAGTAAAAATTGCAAGTACATGTCCAATATCCATCAATGCAAACTGCGTGATCTTATCATTTCCGAGCAGAATACCAAACAAAGCATATCCCAGCATTCCAGCCTCATATCCTGTCAGTGTAAAGGGAAAATAGACATCCTTTTCTTTTACAAGTTTACAAAGCAGCCTTTCTGCAAAAATCCCACCTGCGGTCACTACGAAGAAGATAACCGGAAATATCACAGTATCTGCTTTAATACTTGCCCGATAAAAAGTATAAAACAATGAGATTGGAAGTGTAAAATTCATAACCAATGCCTGAAGTCCTTCAATTCCCTCTGGGCGGATCAGTTTTTTCTCTCTGCAGATTATCCCAATAATAAGCATTATGATCACGGGTAAAATTACTTGTAATAAACTTACTATTGTTCAGCCTCCCGTACCTGTTTCTCAGCATTCCACTGCTACTTTAATCACACCATCTCTCTTATTTTCGAACAATTCATATGCCTCTTCAATCCTGTTTAACGGATAGGTATGCGTAATCAGAGGTTCCGTGTTGATCTTACCTTCTGATATCAGCTTCAAAGTTTCTTCGCAATCGCAGCCATCCACTCCACCTGTTTTAAAAGTAAGATTTTTACCATACATATCTGGGAGTGGTAACATCTGCGCTTTATCGTAAAGCGCAACCACTGTCACGATTGCATTTGGTCGGGCACATTCCCACGCCAGTTTAAATGTCGATTCTGCTCCGGCAACTTCAAGGACTGCATCAGCTCCACCATGCTTACTATTAGTCTTAACAAACTCTTTACAGTCTTCCGGTGAAACAGTAAGAGTCTCCGGATAATGCTCATTAATAAAGCGAATACGTGTCTCGTCCTTTTCACATATAATGATCTTCGCTGGATTTTTCAGCATAACACTAAGTAAAGTACATATTCCTGTTGGACCGGCTCCAATGATCAGTACAGTATCTTCCTCTGTGATTTCAGAAATACGTGCTGCCCAATAACCAGTAGCAAGAACATCTCCTACCAGTAAAGCCTGTCTGTCCGTAACACCTTCCGGGATTTTATTCAATCCCTGATCTGCAAAAGGAACCCGGACATATTCTGCCTGTCCCCCATCGATACGACAGCCAAGTGCCCAGCCACCATTCTTGTCGGTACAATTGTTTACATATCCTTTCTTACAGAAAAAACACTCTCCGCAAAAGGTTTCTACATTTACAGTCACCCGGTCTCCCGGTTTTACATGCGTCACCTTAGAACCGACTGCCTCAACAATACCTACCATCTCATGGCCAACTGTAATTCCCGGGACTGCACGCGGAACACTTCCGTGTTTAATATGCAGGTCACTGGAACAGATGCTGGCCAGTGTCACCTTTACAATGGCATCTCGTTCATGCATGAGCACTGGTTTCGGTTTTTCCATTAGTTCAAATTTTCCCTTTGAAACATATGTATAAGTCAGCATTATTTCGCCCCCATCTATTAGAATGTATGCTAGTAAAATATCCGGTACGGAACACATCTGTTCTTATACCGGATATTTCTGATTCTATTTTGTATACACTGTTTTACCTCTTGCTATTACCTCAACAAGCTGCAGGTCCTGATCCAGGATACAAAGATCCGCATCATAGCCCTCTTCAATCTTTCCTTTTCCATTAAGGCGAAGGATTTCTGCCGGATTGGATGTTATTGTTGAAAGTGCAATTTCCAACGGGATATCCGCTTTAAACACACACTCTTTAACTTCCTTCAAAAGGCAACTGGACTGTCCAACGCCCATTCCAAGGAATTCACCATCACTACTGTACATCGGAAGGCTTCCCTGTCCATCAGAAGAAATTGTCATGCGGTCAGGATTTACTCCTGCATCTAACATCCGTTTGATACCATTACATACTCGTACCTCATCACAGATAGTTTCCCAATAGTCAATATCTTCATTTCCGGTAAAATCTACTGCTCCGCCTTTCAGCGCATATTCCATTGACTTGCAGAAAAGCAGCTCATTTCGATTGATATGTGTTGGCAGTATTTGAGAAGTCGGTATCTCTGTCTCATCTACCACCCGTTCAATAAGATCTAAGCATCTCGGACTGTCACCAAGATGAACATTTACAATACCAGCTTTCCCGGAAAGAACACCACCAAGTCTTGTATCCGCAACGACACGTACAAATTCCTCAAAAGTCGGCTGTGAAGACCGATGATCAGAGATCGCGATTTCTCCAGTTCCAATGATTTCCTGAATCATCATAATATCTTTCACAATACTGTCAGTCAACGTACGAACCGGAATCTGATAACTGCCTGTATAACAGTATGCAGACATTCCCTGCTCATTCAATCCTTTTGTCTTTGCAACCAGTGCACATATATCACGACCGATCCCATCTGTTCCAAGGCAGCCAACAACTGTTGTTACTCCAAACTTCGTAAGTCCTTCCATAGTTGCTTCCGGAGTACGATTGGCGAATCCACCTTCGCCACCACCTCCTAGTACATGAACATGACTATCAATGAATCCCGGAGTTAAAAGTAACCCCTCTCCATTGATCATTTCTGCCTCAGAAAGAAATCCGTCTGCGGATATATAACCTGGATCTTTAATCTTAATAATCTTATCATTGATCATAAGTACATCTTTTTTCCCCAGATGCTGTGGAGCATAAACATCAATATTCTGAATTAATTTCATCATAAATCACTCCCAATTATCCAATACATGTTTTAGAATCCAATCCCAACTGCAATAAGAACTGTAATGATTGCACCAATCATTAAGACGCCAAGGAATTTCCACATGAATTTAATCCAGTTAGACCACTCAATCTTTGCAATTGCAAGAGATCCGATCAGACATCCGGATGTAGGAACAATCAGATTTGTAAATGCATCACCAAGCTGGAATGCAACTACAGCTGTCTGTCGTGAAACACCTAACAGGTCTGACAGTGGAGCCATGATCGGCATTGTGATCGCAGCCTGTCCTGTTCCGGATACAACAAAGAAGTTAAATACGGACTGGAACAGATACATAAGTACTGCTGCAACCGCTCCGGAAACTCCAGACAATGCATTTGAAATATTATACATAATTGTATTGATAACTGTAGGTGTGGTCGGATCAGATCCACCAAGAACCTGCATGATACCCTGTGCCATAGCAACAACAAGTGCAGCACCAATCAGATCTTTTGCTCCATCTTTGAAAGATATTGCAATATCATTCAGTTTCATATCGTTCAGTTTAAAGATAACTCCGATCACACCGGAAACAATTCCCATAATGAAGAACTGTGTAGCAATCTCCGGCATGTAGTATCCCTGAGTCATAACTCCCCAAACTACCCATACTACTGTAGCAGCCAATGTTAGAAGAACTAAAATGTGTCCAAGACCAAATGAATGTCCTTCGTCAATTCCTGTTTTTTCATTCTGCTCACGGAAATATGAATCAGTCTTATATGCGATTGAGATTGTCGGAGTCTTTTTGATCTTTGATGCATAGAACATAGTCATTCCACAGCCGAGTGCTGTAAATACTACCCACATTACCATACGGAATCCTGCTCCGGAGAATACGTCAATACCTGCAATACCCTGTGCAATACCTACAGAGAATGGATTCATCCAAGATGAACCAAAACCAATCTGTGTTGCAACATAAGTAACAAGAACTGCGATAACTGAATCATATCCAACTGCTACAAACAACGGACAAAGAATCATAGTAAACGGAAGCGCTTCTTCTCCCATCCCGAAAACTGCTCCACCAAGAGAAAACAGTACGAAAAGTATCGGAATCAGTAGTTTTTCTGCTCCCTCTGCCTTACGGATCAATCCGATCAATCCGGATTCAATCGCACCTGTACGGATCATGATACCGAATGCACCACCTACTACCATAAGAAATGCGATAATCTCGATTGCAGAACTATTTACGATTCCATTATACATATAGTTAAAAAATCCTGTTCCACCATCTCCACTAAAGAGTGCTACTCCTTCTGTTACTACATTTCCTGTATCATCTGTCAGATACTGGAAACTTCCGTCTTTGATTACTGTACGGGTTTTCTCAACACCATTGATCATATATGAAATATCCTGTGTTTCGTAAAATCCCTTTGGTACAAGAAATGTCATAAGTGCTGCGAAAACAACTACAAAAAAGATGATAATGTAGGTATCAGGCACTTGGAATCCCTTGTTAAAAGACTTTAACCCTTTTCCTTCGTTTTTGCTCATTTTTGAATCTCCCTCCCATTTTTGATATACTATATTAGTGTACCACAAAATGCTTAAAATCCAACTAAAACTTTACATATTTTATCAAATTTATTTATTTTATAAGAACCTGTCAAATCATCTTAACCAAATGCAGATCCACACCTTTTTGAAACATGAAATAATCCCAGTATTTCCTGTATTTATGACACCAATAGCTACACCATGTCAGATTATGATCATTGGACCAGACTATATAAAAAAATGGTGTTGGATATTATGTTCAGCACCATTTTTCATTAAACCTGTCAATATTATTTTTCAAAAAACTGCTCTTATTTCCTGCAGCGTCCAAGTCTGCCTTTAAAATCTTCATACCCAAAATCAGTAAGACGTTCCATAGTTTTATCGCCATGTCTCAGCCATATATCAGGCAAAGGCATTCCATTAAAGGTATTGTTCTTGCAGGTTGTATAAATGGCCATATCACCAAACATGAGGATATCTCCGTACTTCAACGGCTCTGAAAAGCTGTAATCTCCTATGATATCTCCTGACAGGCAGGTTGGTCCTCCGAGCCGGATTGTGACTGCATTTTCTCCCGGTTCATCTGCTCCAAGAAGAGGAGGACGATAAGGCATTTCCAGAACATCCGGCATATGACAGGCAGCACTTCCATCCAAAATTGCAAGCCGGGTATCACCATTTTGCAGCACATCCAGAACAGTTGTCAAAAAGAATCCTGCATTTAAGGCCCATGCCTCTCCGGGCTCCAGATAAACATCTACCTTCCATTCTTCCTTTGCTGCTCTGATGCACTTCTCAAGCCGTGCAATATCATAGCCTGGTCTTGTAATATGATGTCCACCTCCCAGGTTCAGCCATTTCATCTGAGAAATCAGATCTCCGAATTTCGTCTTTACTGCTGTAAGAGTAGTTTCCAGATCAAAAGAGTCCTGCTCACAAAGGGTGTGAAAATGAATACCATCCAATAATCCGATCAGCTCCGGATGCTTTCTCACAGCAGTCTCCCACTGTGCTCTTGTGGTACCCATGCGGCTGCCTGGGGCACAGGGATCATAAATAGCATGTCCCTCCTGGGTAGAGCATTCCGGATTGATCCGAAGCCCTGCACTTTTCCCGGCCTCCTTCACTCTTTTTCCAAAGCGAAGAAGCTGAGAAGGAGAGTTAAACACTATATGATCTGCAAAGCTAAGCAGCTCCTCAAATTCATCCTCACGATATCCGGCGCAAAATACATGTACCTCTTTTCCGGGCATCTCCTGGGCACCAAGCCTAGCTTCGTACAGTCCGCTTGCTTCTGTTCCTGTCAAATATGGTTCCAAAAGATGATAGCAGTCATAATTACTGAAAGCCTTCTGTGCCAGGAGCATTTTGCAGCCTGTTCTCTTGGCAATATTCCCCATTAATTCTGCATTTTTTATAAGCGCCGCTTCGTCGAGAACATAACAAGGTGTTTTGATCTTCCGCAGCTCCGGCGGAATAATTCCGCCGGACGCTGCAAAGGGTGGTCTTGTATCTGTTCTTTCCATTAATCCACCAGCTCCGGATCATGATTTTCGCTGCGTGGAAGTCCATATTTGTCAAGTGCTTCCAGGAACGGATCCGGGTCAAATTCTTCTACTGTGTACACTCCCGGGCGGATCCATTTTCCGGTAAGCATCATTAATGCTCCGCACATAGCCGGAACGCCTGTCGTATAGCTGATTGCCTGACTTCCAACCTCTTTATAACATTCCTGGTGGTCACAAACATTGTAAATATAATAGGTTTTCTCTTTTCCATCCTTTACCCCGGTGAAAATGCAGCCAATATTAGTTTTTCCCTTAGTACGTGGACCCAGGCTGGCCGGATCCGGGAGAAGAGCCTTCAAAAACTGGATAGGAACGATTTCCTGTCCATTATAGTTGATCGGAGTAGTAGAAAGCATTCCCACATCCTCCAGACAGCGCATGTGATCCAGATAGCTCTGTCCGAAGGTCATAAAGAAACGGATTCTCTTTACTCCCGGAATTGTCTGGGCAAGGGACTCGATCTCCTCGTGATGCAGAAGATACATATCTTTATCGCCGACCTGATCAAAATCATATTCCCGCTTGATCGCCATCGGAGGAATTTCCACCCAGTGTCCATTCTCCCAGTAGCTTCCGGGCGCACTTACCTCACGAAGATTGATTTCCGGATTAAAGTTGGTTGCAAATGCATATCCGTGGTCTCCTCCATTGCAGTCCAGAATATCAATGGTATCGATCTGGTCGAACTCATGCTTTAATGCATATGCACAATATGCCTGGGTAACACCCGGGTCAAAGCCGCAGCCAAGAAGTGCTGTAAGTCCTGCCTCTTCAAATTTCTTCCGGTATGCCCACTGCCAGGAATAATCAAAATATGCGGAAAATCCCGCTTCCTTGCAGCGTTTTTCGTAAATAGCACGCCATTTGGGATCATCCGTATCCTCCGGCTCATAGTTTGCCGTATCCATATAGTTTACACCACATGCCAGACATGCATCCATGATGGTCAGATCCTGATACGGAAGCGCAATGTTCATTACCAGATCCGGTTTGTAACTATTGATCAGCTGGATCAGCTGGTTTACATCATCCGCATCCACCTTTGCGGTGGTAATAACTGTTTTTGTTTTTCCTTCCAGTTTCCGGGCAAGTGCATCACATTTTTCTTTTGTCCTGCTTGCTATACACAGTTCTGTAAATACAGTATCTGCCTGACAACACTTCTGAATTGCTACACTGGCTACTCCGCCGCAGCCGATTACAAGTACTCTGCTCATGTTTTTTGTCTCCTTTTTTATACTCAATTTTCGTAACTGTTTTTATTTTGCCACCGCCAGCAGCAGTTCCCTGACCACCTTACATGCTGTAGCTGTGGAAACACCGCTTGGATCCAGCATAGGTGCCAGCTCATTGACATCTGCTCCCACAATATTTAATTCTGATACCTTCCGGATAGCAGCGAGCAATTCAAGGAAGCTTACGCCTCCTGCCTCCGGTGTACCTGTTCCCGGAAATACAGATGGATCCAGACAGTCCAGATCAATGGTAAAATATACCGGAACCTGCTTCCTGGCCAATTCCTGTACGGTTTCTTCCAGGCCTTCAAAGGTAAAGGGATGAAAATCTGTATGCTCTTTTGCAAACCGGAATTCTTCTCTCTCCCCGCTTCGGATACAAAACTGATGTATCCTCCCATCTCCCAGAATATCATAGCATCTGCGGATAACACACGCATGACTTAAATGGGCACCAAGATAATCGTCTCTTAAATCTGCGTGCGCATCAAAATGAATAATATGAAGTCCCGGATATCTCCTGGCGGCAGCTCTCACAGCAGCCAGTGTCACCAGATGCTCTCCCCCCAGAAGCAGCGGCATTTTTCCCTCTTTCAGAATTTCCTCTGCACAATCCTGTATATCAGCAAGCGCCTTTTCACTGCTGCCGAAGCAAAGCTCCAGATCTCCACTGTCAAATACCCGGATATCCATAAGGTCACGATCCTGATAAGGGCTGTAGGTTTCCAGTCCAAAGCTTTCATGACGAATGGCAGAAGGACCGAACCTGGCTCCCGGACGAAAGCTTGTGGTCGAATCAAAGGGAGCTCCGTAAAGAACAATTTCTGCTTCCTCAAAGCTGCTGTCACAACCGATAAAATTTTCAATATTTGGTAAGATCATAAATCAGCCCTCCACCTCCTGAAGCATTTCCTCCAGAAAAGCCGGAAGATAAAATGCACCTTTGTGAAGCCTTGTAGTATAGTAACGGGTGCGAAGATTCAGTGAATTCCATGCCTTCGAATCCAGGTCATCCACAGGATGATATTTTTTACTTGCAAAGCCAAACAGCCAGTAGCCGGCAGCAAAGGTAGGAATATGAGCCTGGTAAACACGGCTGATCTGGAAAGTACTGGCAATTCTTTTGTGACTGCGCTGCATGGCATGCGCATCCTCGGAATAAAAAGGACTTCCCTGCTGATTAACCATGATTCCATCCGCCTTCAGCGCATTATAGCAGTTTCCGTAAAATTCACGGGTAAATAATCCCTCCGATGGGCCAAAGGGATCCGAGGAATCTACAATAATAAGATCATATTTATTTTCGCAGCGGCGTATATATTTCAACGCATTTTCATAATGAAGGTGCACTCTCCTGTCATCCAGCCTGCAGGCATTTCCCGGAAGATATGCGCGACAGGCTTCTACTACCATAGGATCCATCTCTACCAGATCAATATGGCTGACACGGTCATACCTGGTCAGTTCACGTACAACTCCGCCGTCTCCTGCTCCGATCACAAGAATATCTTTAGCTTCTTTGTGAATAGCCATAGGTACATGAGTGATCATTTCGTCATAAATAAATTCGTCACGCTCTGTGAGCATTACATTACCGTCCAGTGTGAGCACCCTGCCAAATTCCGGTGTCTCAAAAATATCAATCCTCTGATAGTCACTCTGCTTTGAATAAAGCTGACGGTTTACCCGGATACTATGCTTCACATCCGGTGTATGAAATTCCGAAAACCACATTTCCATTTTCTTTACCTCCCTGCCAGTACGTTTAAACGCAATATATCCGGATCTTCAGGGCCTGTCATATTGCATCCTTTTGCCTTGGCATATTCAATATAATCCAGGATTTCCGGAGTGATTCGTTCCCCCGGAGCCAAAATCGGGATTCCCGGAGGATAACACATTACAAACTCGCTGCATACTTTGCCTTCGGTTTCTCTGAAAGGAAGGCTACATTTTTCTGCATAAAAAGCTTCCTGAGGACTTGTCACTACCTGAGGATCGATATATTCCTGATCCAGCAATCCTGATTTATCCTTCTGGAATCGCCTGCGGATCTCCGCAAGAGCACTTACCAGCCGCTCTATTTCCTGGGCACGATCTCCGATCGACAGATAAGCCAGAATATTTCCAATATCACCAAATTCGATCTGAATATCATATTCATCTCTCAGTATATCGTAAACCTCGATCCCTGCAAGTCCGATATCCAGGGTATGTACACTTAATTTCGTAATGTCAAAATCAAAAACCGAATCTCCATTCACCAGCTCTTTTCCAAATGCATAATAGCCGCCAATAGCATTGATCTCTTCCCTTGCATACTCTGCCATATCTGCTACCTGATGAAAAATCTGGCGTCCTCGCTGTGCAAGATTCCGGCGCGAAATGTCAAGACTTGACATCAGAAGATAGCTGCCTGAAGTAGTCTGAGTCAGATTGATGATCTGACGGACATAACCGGCATGAACACCTGGTCCTGTAAGAAGAAGGCTGGACTGGGTCAGGCTTCCGCCGCTTTTATGCATGGATACAGACGCCATATCTGCACCAGCTGCCATTGCCGAAACCGGCAGACCTCCGCCAAAATAAAAATGAGTTCCATGTGCCTCATCTGCCAGACACAGCATTCCTGCTTCATGAGCCATGCGTACAATTGCGCGAAGATCACTGCAGATTCCATAATAGGTGGGATTGTTCACCAGCACAGCCACCGCATTTGGGTGCTCCTTAATTGCCTTTGCCACCTGTTCACGTCGCATTCCAAGAGAAATCCCAAGTCTCTGATCCACCTCCGGATTCACATAGACCGGGATTGCTCCGCACAGAACCAGCGCATTCAGCACACTTCTGTGGACATTTCGGGGAAGAATGATCTCATCTCCCCTCTTACAGGCAGTTAGCACCATAGTCTGCACTGAGCTTGTAGTTCCTCCAACCATAAGAAATGCATGCGCTGCTCCAAATGCATCTGCTGCCAGCTCTTCCGCCTCCCGGATCACGGATACAGGATGACAGAGATTATCAAGCGGCTTCATGCTGTTTACATCCACACCTACACATTTTTGTCCCAGAAATTCAGTAAGCTCCGGATTTCCTCTTCCTCTTTTATGTCCCGGCACATCGAAAGGTACTACTCTCATACGCAGGAATTTTTCCAGAGCTTCATGAATTGGAGCATGATTCTGGTCCAGTTTAAAACGACTTCTGTTCATTGCTTCTCCATTTCCAGTTCCTTTATCCGCACAAAAAAAGCAGGCCGATACAAAACCGTAAACCTGCTTAGATCATTCTTCCTGATTTTATTTTCATCGCATATAAATATGAGAATCCCCATATTTACATGAGATCAGAATCCGGATGATATATGTCAGAGTCTATATAGCAATCATACTTTTACTACTCTTATTGACCGTTTCACAAGTCTGCGCAACATGCGCATGACGGTTATCAAAGGAACCAACTTATAAAATTTGAGCTTCTAACTCAATCAATAAGGCAACCAAAGTTACCATCAGCGGCAGTGGACCCGGCTGTCCGTATGGCCTTGACCCCAAAATGGAGTGGTCCAAAATAATTGCTTTGAAAAGACTCTTTCTTGTCCTTCAAAATCTTCACAAGCATATCATATCTGAAAATTCATGTCAACTATCAAAATCGTTTAAATACTTATAGTATGAACCATTTATAATAATGTCAGAAGGATATTCTTTTCTTGAATCCCTCATATTTTCATGCTAATATGTATAATTAGGTCAAAAACTACAAAATACAAAATGGAGGAAATATGAATCAAAAAAGTACATCTGCTCCCATAGCAGAAAACAAAATGGGGACCATGCCCGTAGGAAGGCTTGTACTAAACATGTCTCTGCCAATGATGATCTCCATGCTGGTGCAGGCATTGTACAATATTGTAGACAGTGTTTTCGTTGCCATGCTTTCCGAAAATGCTCTGACGGCAGTTTCCATGGCTTTTCCACTGCAGACACTTCTGATCGCAGTAGGTGCAGGTACTGGTGTGGGTATGAACGCACTGCTTTCCAAATCCCTTGGAGAAAAAAATTTTAAAAAAGCTGATCGGACAGCCAGCAATGCTGCTTTCCTGTATGGCTTAAGCTATCTGGTTTTCCTGATCCTTGGATTTACAGTAGTAAAACCATTTTATGCCAGCCAGGTACATAACGCAGACCCTGAGATCCTTAAATTTGGGATTGAATATCTGAGCACAGTTATGATATTCTCCTTTGGTCTGCTTGGACAGTTTTTCTTTGAACGTCTACTCACATCCACAGGAAAAACCATATTCAGCATGACTTCTCAGCTGTGCGGTGCCATCACCAACATCATCCTTGACCCGATCCTGATCTTTGGTCTGTTCGGTGCTCCGAAAATGGGTGTTACCGGAGCTGCTGTAGCTACTGTGATCGGACAGTGTGTAGCCTGCATTGTTGCAGGAATCTGCAACCATAAATTTAATCATGAAGTCCGGCTCAGCTTCAGGGGCTTCCGTCCTGACCTTAAGATCATCGGCCATATTTATGCAGTAGGTATTCCATCGATCATCATGCAGTCCATCAGTTCTATCATGACCTACTGCATGAATCTGATCCTGGTACAGTTCACAGTCACTGCAACTGCAGTATTTGGTGTTTACTTCAAATTACAGAGTTTTTTCTTCATGCCTGTATTTGGACTTAACAACGGCATTACACCGATCATTGCCTATAATTATGGTGCACGCCACAGAAAGCGTATGCTTAAAACTGTCAAAGTCAGCATGTTCATCGCATTCTGTTTTACATTCATTGGTTTTCTTGCCTTTGAATTTATTCCGAAAACACTGCTGGGGCTGTTCAGTGCTTCCGAAGATATGCTTACCATCGGAATCCCTGCACTTCGTATCATAGGAATCCACTATCTGATCGCATGGTTCTGTATCGTTGCGGGAACTGTATTCCAGGCACTCGGAAAAGCTGTATTCAGTATGATCGTATCTATCATGCGTCAGCTGTTTGTCCTGGTACCTGCTGCTTATATCCTTGCTTCCATCGGCGGACTTCACGCAGTATGGTGGTCTTTCCCCATTGCGGAGATCATTTCTCTGATCGTGTCCGTAGCTTTCCTGGTTGTCATAAACAGAACGATCATTCAAAAAATTCCGGAAGCCTAAGGACATCAAAGCTTCCCATTCCAATTTATACAAAAAGAAGACAGAAGATTTCCTTTTTTCTCTTCAGGATATCTTCTGTCTTTTTTATTGTTATTTATAGATCCGATAGCCATCCCTTCCGGAACGTTTTACCTGATAAAGGGCAAAATCTGCTTTTTGATACAGTTCCATAAAGTTATCTCCATCCTGTGGTGCAAAAGCAATTCCTGCACTAAAAGTAAATGTATGCTCTCCCATGCCTTCCATACGGATCTCCCTGAGCTTTTCATGAAGTTTTTTTATTCTGCTCTCCATATTTTCCCGTGAACCGATATTACAGAGCAGGATCACAAACTCATCCCCGCCGATACGCCCGATCACATCCTGTTCCCGGAACTGCTCTTTAAGAAAACCTCCCAGCATTTTTAATACATTATCTCCCATGACATGTCCGTAAACATCATTCACTTCTTTAAAATGATCCATATCCAGGATCAGTTTTCTCCTGATCTAACCTTTTTTGTCCTGCATTTTTATTTTACCATGATTTTTGTTTTTTCTCTATAACAAAAAATCTGCAGATTCCAATCATAAGATTGAAAAATGCAGATTTTTTACAACGATATCTGATTATTATGCCTTATTATGCCGCCTTCCGCGACTCACGTCCGGCTTATATTGCTGCAATAAGAACAACGTTATTTATTTTTCTTTGTGTTTACGATCAGCGGAATAATTTCTCCTTTTTTTACATCCACCAGTCCCTTATCAGTCAACTTCAGTGCCGGGCTTACCGGTAATCCAAGTGTTGCCACTGACATGATCGGATTATTATGCACATATCCCAGATCTGTAAGGCTTTTTCTTACCGCCTTCAATGCAAGGCCATTCTCCCTGATTGATTTTTCGGATAAAAGCCCACATACCGGAAGTGCAAGTTCAGAAAGGATCCTTCCATCTTTTACTGTCAGAAATCCCCCCTGCAGTTCCTGGATCCTGTTTACAGCAAATAACATATCATCCGGAGAGCTTCCTGCCACAAAGAGATTATGATGATCATGAAAATATGTTGTTGCCACAGTTCCCTTTTTCAAGCAGGAGCCTGTAAGAAATCCATAGCCGATATTTCCGTTCTTCCCATGACGTTCCACCACCATAGCCAGAAGACATCCGCTGTTTTCCCAGCAGATCTTTCCGGCTTTCACCGGCATTTCCACCAGTTTTTCAGTAGTATGGGTACGATCCGGATTGATCTCTATCACACGAACCGTTGCATATCCTTCCTGAAAAGGAGCATTCACCTGAAAATCCTTCAGAAAAATCTCCGGAAGCTGTACACTCCGGTAAAAATCTGCCGGAAATTCATATGTGGAAGCAGACAGCGGCAACTGCGGTTCATCCTTTGCATAAATCGGAACACCATTTTTGAATACAGCTTCCGGTTTAAGAACGGACGGATCTTTAAGCAGCATAAAGTCCGCAAGTTTTCCCGGTGCGATAGCTCCTCTGTCATAAAAATGCATCCGCTGACATGGTGTATATGTGGCACAGTAGATTGCCTGTTCCATCGGAAATCCCATATCGATCGCTTTCTGTACCACTGCATTCAGCGGTCCCTGCTCATACAAAACATCTGCCATAGTATCATCTGTTACAAAGGAACAATACTCGTAGAGCTGGTTCTGGCAGATATATTCCAGGATTTCCGGTTTCAACATTTTATCCTGGATCTCAAAAAACATTCCGTTTTCGATCCGCTGCTTTACTTCCTCAAGAGTATGTTCTGTATGATCACCATTAATACCCAGATAAAGAAACTTTGCAAGATCCAGATCCAGTAATGACGGACAGTGTCCCTCGATCACATATCCCGGATGGTCTTTTTTCAGATATTCCAGAAACCGGCTGATCTCCAGATCATTTTCCCGGATGATCTGCCGGTAATTCATGATTTCGCCTACACATACCACATCTTTTTCTTCCAGCAGATGCTTCATTGCACTGCAGTCAATGATCCCGCCTGTTGTTTCCAGCTTTTCACTGGTTGACGGAACGCTGCTTGGAATCCCGTAAAAAATATCGATAGGTGCATTCTTTGCCGCAGAGATCATTTCCAGAATCCCTCGGATCCCTTTGACATTGGCCATTTCGTGAGGCTCTGAAACCACCGTCGTCACACCATTTTCTCCTGCACATTTTCCAAAAAAAGCCGGTGTGGCCATAGAACTCTCAATATGCATGTGAATATCTGTCAGTCCTGGAATCATGTATGATCCCTTTGCATCGATCACATTGTCAGTCTGAAGATCCGTATCCTGTTTTCTGTCTATGTAATAAAATTTTCCATCTTTCACCGCAACATTGGCAGATATGAATTTCTTAAGATAGGAATTAAATACCTTTGCGTTTTTGATCAGCAGATGAACCTGCTCCATACCATTTCACCATCCTTAGATAATTGAATAAAAATACAACAGACAGACTGCTACCAGTACATACATGACCGGTTCAACCTTTTTGATCTTTCCTGCTGCGATCTTCATAACGAGATAAGCCGGAAGCGCCACGCAGATACCATTTGCGATATTATTTGCAAAAATCGTAAAGGTTACACATAAAAATGCCGGAATATACTCTGTAATATCCGAATAATCAATATTTCTCATAGCACCAAGCATATTGATGCCGATATAGATCAGCACCGGACCGGTTGCCGCAGATGGGATCACAAGAGCCAGTGGTGCCAGAAACAGCGAAAGTCCGAAGAAAATGCTTGTAAAAATAACCGTAAGTCCCGTTTTTCCTCCTGCTTCTACGCCTGCAGATGACTCCAGATAAGTAGTAAGACTCGGCATTCCAAACAATGCTCCAAAGCTTGTTGCAATCGCATCTACCTTAAAGCATTTATCAATACCCGGAAGATTTCCATCCTTATCCAGATAGCCTGCCTTTGCTCCCACTCCCAGAACTGTTCCGAATGTAGAAAAGAAATCCGGTACAAACAGAGCGATCAGAAATGGAATATAAGCAAAATTCAGCGCTCCCATAAAATCAACTTTCAGGAACTGATGGCCGATACCTGCCGGAAATGCAAAAATGGATTCCGGAGCATGTGTAACACCGAAAGGAATTCCTGCCAGAGTGGTCATCAGGATCGCAAGAATCATACCACCCGGAATATTTCGTACCTTGATCACCAGAAGAATCAGAAATCCAATCACTGCTACGATCACAGATGGAGATGCAAGATCTCCAAAGGAAAGACAGTTTTTTGCATCATTTGCCACGATCAGTCCACAGTTTTTTGCACCAAGAAGTGCGATAAACAGACCAATACCGGCACTAACCGCTTGTTTCAGGCTTACCGGGATCACACGTACCACGGCTTCTCGCAGACCAAAGAATGAAATTATGATAAAAAGAACACCACTCCAGAATATCACACCTGCTGCGATCGGCATACTTACGCCTTCATTGGTAATCATAGACGCAATAATTCCAACGCTTCCAAGTCCCGGAGCCAGAGCAAACGGTCGATTGGTAACCAATGCCATTGCACAGCTGGTCACAATGATCAGAATGATCATAGCTGTCAGAGTCGTGTGTTTATCATAACCGGCGCCTGCCAGAATATTTGGGATCGTGGCAAGCACATACGCCATAGTTACAAAAGTTGTCAGTCCTGCCAGAAGTTCTGTTTTTATATTTGTATTGAACTCAGACAGTCTGAACTGTTTTTCCAGCCAGTTTTTCATTTATTTTTTCCCCCTTGATATGATGATAGGATGTATTGTAAAATATGCATATCAGGAAGTCAAATTCATATTATACATAAAAATTATGCCAAAATGGAATAGTTGGAGGAAAACATGAACTATCATGAACTGAAGTACATTCTCTGCATTGCCAAATATCAGAATCTTACAAAAGCCGCACAGGAGCTTTATATTTCCCAGCCAACCCTGACCAAGCATCTCCAGAAACTGGAACGAGAAATGGGGACCAAGCTGTTCAGCCGCAGCGGAAACAGCTATACACCTACCTTTGCGGGCCGCAAATATATGGAGTATGCCCGAAAGATCCTGCAGATACAACAGGACTGGGAAAAAGAGCTGAAAGATCTTACAGAAAATAATGAAGGAGAACTGAACGTTGCTTTCCCACTGATGAGGAGTACCTGTATGGTTCCTCAGATCATGACCTCTTTTTTTCAAAAATATCCTAAAGTAAAGGTCAATATCCTGGAAGAGGCATATTCTATCCAGGAAAAACTTCTGCTCAATGATCAGCTTGATTTTGGCATTTTCAATGAAGTACATAAACACCCCAAGCTGGAATACGAACTGCTGAAAAAAGAAGAAATCCTTCTGATCATGCCTCCGGAGCACCCATTGGCTGCTGCCGGCAGTGTATCCACTCACGGCATATACCCGAAGCTTGATCTCTCACTTCTGGCAGAAGAGCCTTTTATCCTGCATTTTCCGGAACAGACTACCGGACAGCTTTCGCTGGAAGCATTGAAAGCTGCCCATATCAAGCCTTATGTGCCAATGCAGAGCCGCAACACAGAAACCTGTGTCAAACTCTGCATGCAAGGACTTGGTATGTGTTTCACCCCGGAAACCTATGTCCAAAATATGGACCTCCCTGTAAAACCAGCCTGTTTTTCCATTGGTGAAGATGGCGTCTTCAGCACACTGACAATTGCATACCGAAGAGGTACCTATCTCCCACAGTACGCCCGGGATTTTATATGTACTGCGAGGAAGGTCCTGTAGAGTTTTGATCAACATATATTGAAGCAAAAAATCTTCTGTTCAGAGGGAATATTTTTGTTGCATTATTCTGAATATTCCTGTATAATCAACATAATAATCAAAACTTTAGAGCGTAACGTACAAGGGCGTACAGCACATATTTCCTGTGTCTGTACGCCTTTGTGTTATTTCTGCAGTCCTGCGATATTTCGCTTTGAGAAAGGGAGGAGATTTCTATGACGAATGCAATCGGAAGTGTGATAAACCAGATCGACAGTCTGGTGTGGGGCTGGTGGATGATCATTTTACTTCTGGGCACCCATATTTTCATGACCATCCGTACCGGTGTGATCCAGCGTAAGATTGGTACCGCCATTCGCCTGTCTGTCACCAAAGATACCAATGCGGAAGGTGAAGTCAGCCAGTTTGGCGCCCTGACAACAGCCCTTGCTTCCACTATTGGAACCGGAAATATCATCGGTGTCGGTACTGCCATTGCTCTTGGCGGTCCCGGTGCAGTCCTCTGGTGCTGGCTTACCGGTGTCTTCGGAATCGCCACCAAATACAGTGAGTCTCTCATCGCTGTAAAATACCGCGTCAAAACCAAAGACGGCCGTATGCAGGGTGGTGCTATGTATGCCCTGGAGCGCGGATTAAATATGCGCTGGCTTGGTCTGATCTTTGCCTTTTTCGGTGGCTTTGCTTCCTTTGGAATCGGATGTGCTACCCAGGTCAATGCCATTGCAACGGTATGTAATGAGAACCTTCATATTCCGCCGGCAGCGATCGGCATTGCTGTGGCAGTTCTTACTGCCCTTGTTATTTTCGGCGGGATCAAATCCATCGCCAATGTGTGTGAACGTCTTGTCCCGTTTATGGCATTTTTCTATGTGATCGGATGTATCATCATCCTGGGGATCAATTTCGATTTTATCATTCCCGCAGTAAAAACCATCTGTAAATTTGCTTTTACCCCTGGTGCTGCTGCAGGAGGTCTTGTAGGACGTGGTATCATGATGGCCATGCAGTATGGAATCGCAAGAGGACTTTTTTCCAATGAATCCGGTATGGGTTCTGCCCCCATCGCCGCTGCTGCCGCACAGACAAGAAATCCGGTTCGTCAGGCTCTCGTTTCCAGCACCGGTACATTCTGGGATACCGTTGTGGTATGTCTGATGACCGGTCTTGTTCTGGTAACCAGTATTATGAAAAATCCTTCGATCGACATGGGAAATATCACTGATGGCGGTGTTCTTACTACACTGGCTTTTCAGCAGATCCCGGTTCTTGGTCCTGTGATCCTTGTAGTGGGTATCATTTCCTTCGCATATTCTACAGTCCTTGGATGGGCATATTATGGCGAGCGATGCGTGGAGTATTTTTCCGGTAAAAAGGGACTCATCCCCTATCGTGTGCTGTACATTGCGGTAGCTGCCATCTCCCCTGTTATCTCTCTGAACCTGGTATGGACCGTAGCGGATATCCTGAATGCACTGATGGCTATTCCAAACCTGATCGCAGTATTACTGCTTTCCAATGTGATCGTAAAAGAGACCAAAAAATATATCAACGATCTGGATGCACGGGATGACACACCGGTGGAAGTGATCGATAAATAAAAAAACGATAAATATAAGCATTTTATATAACAAAGTTACAGCTCCGACTGCTTCTCATATTACAAAGCAGTCGGAGCTGTCCGTTTACAAATGTCTTCTTCACTTTTTTATAATACATCCTGCGCTTTCATCTCTTCGGACACAGCAAGATATTCTTTGCTGTTTTCCACGATACCAAGCTTCTCTTCCCAGGTAAGGTTTCGTTTGATCCTGGCCGGACTTCCCATTACCAGGGAGCCATCCGGGATCACCGTATTTTTAGTCACAAGGCTTCCGGCTCCTATGATACAGTCATTTCCGATCTTTGCACCATCCAGGATCACGGCTCCCATTCCGATCAGTGTCCTGTCTCCGATGGTACATCCATGGATCACCGCATTATGTCCCACAGTAACGTTGTTTCCGATATGGACCGGCATGTTGTGGCTCACATGAATGGTACAGTTTTCCTGGATATTGGTTTCTTCTCCGATCACTACCGGCGCATCATCTCCGCGGATCACCGCATAATATAATACACAGCTGTCACGGCCGATCGTTACATTTCCCAGGATCACAGACTGCTTTGCGATCCTGGCACCTTCTGCGATCTTTACATTTTTATAATTCATTTTTCCTCCTGAATCTGCTTTTTTTCTGTACAGAACACTGGTATATAATCTGACTATAGACTCCGTGCACAACAGCAATTTTAATGTTTATACTGACTTTTTAACCCATATTATATTTCGTCCGGATCACAATATCTGTATACTGGTATTCCTTTTCCGGTGCCTTGCTGTCAAAGAGAAGCTGGAACAAAATAATCACCGGAGAATGTCCCTGTACAGCCGCATCCTGACCGATAAGGAAATTGATCGTCCCCTCTTTCAGCCATTTCAGATTTTCTTCCAGGAAATCATTGGCGATCACATGCATGGTTTTATCCTTTCCAAGCTTCTGCAAGGTCTGGCAGACACCCTTTACACCATGACCCGTAATATAGATCCCGGTCAGCTCCGGATAAAGCTCCAGAAATTCTTCCACGATCTTGGATGCCACCCATTCGTCATCATAAGAATACCTTATATCCACGATCTCGATTCCCGGAAAACTTTCTTTAATCTCTGTCGTAAATCCTTTCTGCCTGCTGATCAGACCAGGATTGGCAACCTGTCCGGAAATTATGGCAACCTGCCCGTTTCCGCCTGTCATCTCCCACATCAGGCCTGCTGCCGTACGACCGGCCTGAAAGGTATCCTGTCCCACAAAGCATAACCTTTTTGTATCTTCCAGATCCGCATTAAAGGTAACTATCGGAATTCCATACTCTTCCTGATACTGATCGATCCTCGCTCTCAAAAGCTGATCCTCTGATGGAGTCAACGCGATTCCATTAAACCCCTTTTCCCGGAGTTCTTCCATTGCAGCCATTACTTTTTCCGGTTCCACGCCTTCGATCTCATAGATCTTTACTGTTCCGCCAAAACTCTCCACTTCTTCTTTTGCTTCCAGGACTCCCTTTAAAACCTGCTGCATAAAAGGAGTCTCCATATACTGAAGGATCACACCGATACGGATTTTCCTCTTTGCCATGGCAAGGGCACGACCGGCACGGCTGGGCTGGTATCCCATCTCCCGGGCGATCCTTTTGATCCTTTCCTCTACTTCCGGGCGGATACGGCCTCTGTTATTCAGTGCCCTGTCCACAGTGCCTCTTGAAACTCCTGCTGCTTCCGCAATCTGTTGTAATGTTACTGCCATATTTTACCCTCCAAAACCTCTCCTGTGCGCTTTGTGTTCACGCGCACGCTCTTTTGTCCCATTATACACATTTACACTTTCTCAGGCAATCCCTGATTTCATTATTTTTATAATTTTCCTTTACGATCAGACAGGTCCGGCATAAACAGGTGCATTCCCTCAGCCAAAAATGCTTCCGAAAAAATCTCCGGAAGCATTTTTATCATTGCAAAACAGATCCCTTTGTCAGTCCAGAAGCTCCTGTACCATCTCGGGGGTAAAGGTTACAGCCTTCACATGATCCACCTCGATCTGATACAGGGCATTGGCCGCAATATGCTCCGCAGCCTGCTCCAGATCACGGATTCCTGTGGTATCTTCAAATTTCTTAATTACTGCGTCCAGCGCCTCATCCGTTACGATACATTCTTCCTGTTTCAGGCTCATACGTTTCAGAACCTTGGGAAGCGCAAATCTGGAAAAGATGATCTTCTTTTCCTCCGGTGTGTAATCCGGAATATCGATCACTGCAAAACGTGACATCAGAGGTGCGCTGATCTGTGCCTTATCATTGGCTGTGGCAATAGGATAGACACCAACTGTCGGAACCATACATTCCATATAGTTATCTGTAAAACCAAGGTTATCCAGCAGTGTCAGAAGCACGTCTGCCGGATTTCCGTTTCCTTTACCTGATGCAGCCTTGTCAAGCTCATTGATGATAAATACCAGATTGGATTCTCCTGCCATGGAAAAAGCCTCCATGATGATTCCAGGCTTGGCGTTTGCATAAACACGAGAGCTTCCTGTAAGCTGTTCCGGATCATTGATCGAACTCATATCCAGGGTTGTCCACGGCATTTTCAGGATTCTTGCAACTGCATAAGCGATCTGAGATTTACCGGTACCTGCCGGTCCTACAAGAAGCAGTCCGTAAGCAGGAAGTGTATGCGTACGGTTGATCTGAATGATCGTCTCAATGATCCTCTGTTTTACACGCTCCATTCCATAAAGCTCCTCATCCAGGATACGGCGTGCTTCCTTCGGATCAATAGACTCAAAATAATTATGCTTCCACTGAATATTCATCATGATGGAAAGTGCTCTCTGGGCATGGCGTCTTTCCTCCTGAGAAACCTCATGAGAACGGGCAACTGCCAGATTTCTTCTTGCCCAGAGGCGGATATTATCCGGCATAGTCTTTCCGGCACAGTTCATAAAGTCGGTGATACTCTGAATACTGGTAAGCTTCATATCGTCACCGTCTTCTTCCTCCTCATCGTTCTCATTTTCTTCTGCCGGCGCACTGCTTGCAAACAGACGCTCGATCATAAACTGAAGAAATCCGTCCTCAGCAGAAAGCTTGGTGCCTCCGCCAAAAGCAATTTCACGGATTTTGTAAACAGCATATCCTTCTTCTGTATTCTGTCCTGAAAGACGGATGTTAATATGATTTTCTCCGAGCCATTTGATCAGGCTTGTAAAACGGGAATCGATCTTCAGGATGTCTGCCGGAAAAACACCGTCCTCTTCCTTAAACTCAAATGCAGTCTGCTTCGCAGGATTGGAAAAATATCCGCAGGAATGATGTTTCCACTCTCTTTTGCTGTTATCCAGGATCAGCACCGGTTTCTCCGGTGTGGCTTTTGTTTCATTAGAACGAAATGTTGTATATGTGCACTGGCTTTTTGTCTCTTTTTTATCTGCCGGCGCTGCGCTGAAATCAAAAACTGGCATATTTTTTACTCCTCTTTCTCTGAAAAATATCTCCATTCAGTTTATCATGGATTGGAAATCTCAACAACTGCTGATATAATTTTTTATGCATTTTTTGTATTCGTCATTTTTCCGTAAGTTGTTTAAACAATTTTGCAGTTTGCCGATTGACACTGCCTGTAAACTATGTTATCGTGCAATCATGTCTGCTTTCATTTTTACAAAAGCTGACACAGTTACCATGTATGTGATTTACGGTTTTTCACGTCATTGTAATTGTATTTTTTGGAGGAGGAAATGAGAAATCAACTTTCACAGCGGGATGATTTTTATCCACAGATCGTTAAGCTTGTCATCCCCATCATCATTCAGAATCTGCTAAGTGCAGCGGTCAATTCCGCCGATGTTATCATGCTGAACTTTGTAGGTCAGTCATCCATCTCCGCAGTATCCCTGGCAGCGAATTATTCCAATGTCCTGTTTATGGTATATTACGGTCTTGGTACGGGAGCCACCCTGCTTTGTGCCCAGTATTATGGAAAGGGAGATTACAAAGCCATTCAGATCATCGAGGGAATCGCTCTTCGTTTTTCCATGATCATCTCTGTTCTCGTGGCGCTCGTTGCATTTATCATGCCGCAGATGATGATGAAACTGTTCACCAACGATCCGAAACTTCTGGCCATTGGTTCTTCTTATATCCGCATTATGGGTATCACCTATATCTGCTGGGGTATGACGGAGGTTTATCTGGCTGTTCTTCGAAGCATTGGCCGGGTAACTACCAGCATGGCGATGAATATGCTGGCATTTGGACTGAATATCCTTTTGAATGCGACTTTTATCTTCGGATTGTTCGGAGCACCCAAGCTTGGTGCTACCGGTGTGGCTATTGCTACTGCACTTTCCAGAATGATCGAGCTGATCGCCTGTTTTATTGTTTCTGCTTTCAGCAAAAATGTCCGACTGGATCTCCGATGTATGTTCACTAAAAACAAACTGCTGTTCAGTGATTTCGTGCGGCTTTCCCTGCCGGCTCTTGGTAATGATATTTCCTGGAGTATTGGTTTTTCCATGTACTCTGTGATCCTGGGGCATCTTGGTACGGATGCGGTTGCTGCCAATTCTCTGGTTGTAGTAGTCCGTAATATCGGCTCTGTTTTCTGTTTCGGTATTGCCAGTGCAGGAGGTATCCTTCTAGGCAATGTTATGGGGCAGGGCGATCTGGAACGTTCCAGGCGTTATGCTTCCAAAACACTGAAGCTTACTGTTATTGCAGGTTTTTTGGGCGGACTTATCGTTCTTGCCATCACACCGTTTGTAATGAGATTTGCGTCCCTGACACCCACTGCTATGCATTATCTGAAATATATGCTTCTGATCAACAGCTACTATATTATGGGGTCTGCCGTAAATACAACCCTGATCGCCGGTGTGTTCCGGGCAGGTGGTGATACAAAGTTTGGTCTGATCTGTGATACCATTGATATGTGGGTATATGCAGTACCCCTTGGATTCTTCGCTGCTTTTGTACTGAAGCTGCCGGTTATGTGGGTGTATTTTCTGCTCTGTACGGATGAATTTGTGAAGTGGCCATGGGTGATCAAAAGGTATCTCAGTGGGAAGTGGGCTAAGAATATTACCCGCGAGAATATATTTGAAAATAAATAGAATACAGAAATATTTTAGACGGCTGGAATCTGCGTTATTTTTCAAAAATTCGCTGTTTGAGCGAAGCAAGTCTCGGACTTTTGGAAAATAACTTTAGCAGATTCCAGCCGTTCGTTACTCAACTACCGCTGCAATCCTTCTATCACCATCTCTGTCAGACGCACAACACTTTCCTGTACCTCCCGGATCTCCTTCTCCGAAATACCATCCTTATGAAATCCCCCGGTGCAAACCACTCTCTTTCCCAGCTTTTTCGAAACCTGCTCCGCCATCCACCGGCAGATCACCTCGTCCTTATGTCCCGGAAAATTCAAAACTGAAGAAGTCGCACTCACAGAACCATCCCCTGTCAGAGACACTCTCGGTTCCGTCTGCACCACGCATCCCAGATGAGGCCTCTCCCCGCCTTTCAGACAGATAAGCACATCCTCTCCGACAAATGCAGCACTGACCTCCAGCTCACAGCCGGCAGTACCCACACACTCTGTTACAATCCATTCCATCTGCGATACTCCTTTGCTTCGATCCCAAACGGTTCCAAAAGCTTTGCCGCAATATGATACACCATATCATCAATGCTCTCCGGTTTATGATAAAACGTCAGCATCGGCGGAATGATCCGCACTCCCGGAAGCATGGAAAGCTCATAAAGATTTCGGAGATGAATCCCGCTTAACGGTGTTTCTCTGGCTGCCAGCACCAGTGTTCTCTGTTCCTTGACCGTCACATCTGCCGCACGCAGAATAAGATTATCCGCATAGCCACTGTGGATCCCCGCGATCGTCTTCATGCTGCAGGGCACGATCAGCATCCCCTCTGTTTTGAAAGAACCACTGGCCGGTTTTGCCCCAATTTCTCCCGGTGCACATACATGATCTGCCAATCGTTTCACATCCTCCGGTTCCAGCTCCGTCTCCTGGCGAAGAGTCAGCTCTGCACTGGAACTCATGATCAGACAAGACTCAAAATCCGGATTCTCCCGGATGATCTCCAGACATTTTACAAGGAGCGGCAGGCCGCTTGCACCTGTCGCACCAACTATAATTCTCTTTTTCATTTTTTCAGCCATTTCTCCGGATCCAGTTCCATAAAACGGGCTCTGTGAAAATCTTCCTTCAGATCATAAGGCACCGTACAGTCAAAAATAGTCTTGCACGCAATTCCATGATCACGGATACTTGGAGAAAATGCAGGATCATTGGACGGATCAAGAGGATGACAACGGACACCCGGAATGGTGATCACATCCACATCCCCCTGGAATCTTGTATTCATCGCCCAAAGTACGTCATTCATATCAAAGCAGTCCACATCTTCATCTACCAGAAATACATTTTTCAGCTCACTGAAGGCGGAAAATGCAAGAAGTGCAGCCTGACGCTGTCTTCCCTCATCACTTTGAGAAAGCTTTTTAAACTGAAGGACAGCCATATACTTTCCACCTCCGGCACTGCTGCAGTATACGTTCTGAAGTCTTCCAGGCATTGCTTTTTCCACCATGCCATAGATGCTGGCCTCTGTAGGGATTCCCGCCATGGATACGTGCTCCTCACTTGGCCCGATACAGGTCTGCATGATCGGATTTTCACGATGTGTCACTGCTGTAACCTTGATCAGCCAGCACTGATCACTTGCAGGCCCTGTATATCCCGGAAACTCCGGCATGGCGTATCCGGTATTGCTGTTCTGATCTTCCTTTACACGCACACCTGGGATCACTTCGCCCTCGATCACGTATTCCGCATTGGCGATGGCACGCTCGTTAACGGTTAAACATTTACAGAGTTTCACCGGCTCTTTGCGCAGTGCACCG
The DNA here is from genome assembly GCF_052064225.1 of Blautia massiliensis (ex Liu et al. 2021). Classification (NCBI taxonomy): domain Bacteria; kingdom Bacillati; phylum Bacillota; class Clostridia; order Lachnospirales; family Lachnospiraceae; genus Blautia; species Blautia massiliensis (ex Liu et al. 2021). Next base: position 49,174 of record NZ_JBQHWA010000004.1, read on the forward strand.
GCTACAGACAGCTCATCATACCCCAGTGGTGTTGTAGGCGGCTCAAAACAGGAACCGATCTCAATAGCAGGATCAACTCCGATACTGATAGAAATCGGCAGCCTTTGTCCCAGCTCCTCAGCACGCTCTGCCATTGCTCCGATATGTCTGGCACCAGGTGTAAAGAAAATGGAAAGCTCATCTTTTCCCTGAATGCAAAGACGATGAATGGTCACATCGTGAACTCCAGTATCCGGGTGTGTGGCGTAGCACATGCCAAGTGTGATATACGGGCCCGCATCATCCGGTGTGTTCGTTGGCGCAGGAACCAGCTTATAAAGGTCAAAATCCGGATCTGCTGCCTTATGCACCACCTGCTGACAGGGTGCATCGCCTTCAAGATCGACCGGTGGAATTGGATTCTCCACGCTTTTGCAGAGCATCTTTCCAAGATTTTCCGGCTGAGTGTCAAGTAAAGCAGCAACTCTTTTTCTGCTTGCCAGAAGACCGATAGCAACCCTTGCATCCGGGTGTCCTTTTATACGATTAAAGATCATGGCAGGTCCTTCCTTTGTGGGACGCTTCACCGTTCCACCGGCTCCTACATAACGATATACCCCTGCAAGCTCTGCCATCGGATCAACTTCCACCTCTGTTTCGATCAGCTGATCTGGCATCTGCTCCAGAAGTGCCAGAGCACTTCTCAGATCTCTTACTTTTTCTGCCATAAAAAACATCCTGCGTTATCTTTATATTACTGTTCACTCCGTTTTCAGTAACATCTTTATTTTCTTATGTTATTTTATCTCTTTTTTACATGGTGAATCAATTCTTTCTATGATATAATTGTTTCCAATATGGAATGATTCGTCACTATTTTCTAAAAGGCAGGTGTTACCATGACTCTTGAACAGATCGACTATTTTATCTGTGCAGCTCAATCCCGGACTTTTTTGATGCTGCAGAAGCTATGCATATCTCCCAGTCCTCCCTTTCCAAGCAGATCATGAAACTGGAAAAAGAACTGGAGCTTACCTTATGGGACCGCAGCAAGCGTACTGCTGTGCTTACTCCTGAAGGAGATTTTTTTTACAAAGAAGCACTTAAGATTTCCAGACAGTATCATCGCTCTCTGGAAGCAGTGTACCATTTTAAGGACAGTAAACTCCAGGCACTTCATATTGGAACACTTCCTTTTCTTTCTCAGTACCATCTTACTTCTGTGATACACAGTTTTTGTAATACACACCCGGAGCTTTCTTTTTCTCTGAAGGAGGTAGAAGACGAAGAACTTCTTTCCGGTCTTGAAAAAGACTTTTTTAATCTGATCTTTGTACAAAAACACATGATAGACCCGGAGCTCTATACTTTTCATGCTCTCACAGCAGACCGTCTGGTTGCTGTTTTTCCTGAAGCTCATCCCTCCGCGTCCAAAAAATCGGTCTCTCTTTCCGAACTGAAAAAAGAATCTTTTATCCTGATGCCTCCGCACACCTCCATTTACCGTTTCTGTATGCAAAGTTTTCATAATGCAGGAATCCACCCTCAGCTTCTGCGTACTGCCCGCGCAGAATCTATTGTCAGCGCAGTGGAAATTGGCGAAGGGATCAGCCTTCTTACAGAAAGCAGCTTTCAGTTCTTTCGTCAGCCTTCGCTTGTTGCTGTCCCGGTTAATGGACTGGAAAAGCTATCTGTTGGAATTGCCCATAAAAAAAATATGGCTCTCACAACCTCTGCAGAATGTTTTCTGCAGTTTGTGAAAAGCCATATGTAAGGTATTTTTTCTATAATCCAAGCATCATTCCCACACCATGTACCGCAAACGCAACGATCCATGCAGTGGCACACTGTACTGCTACAATACCAGCGGCAGCTCTTACAGTTCCCATCTCCCGACGCACAGTTGCAATAGCTGCAACACAGGGTGTATAGAGCAAGGTAAAGATCAAAAATACGTAAGCAGTAAACGGTGTAAATAAAGTCTGAAGCAATGCCGTATTTCCGCCCAGAAGGACTGTCAGCGTAGACACAACGCTCTCTTTTGCCATAAAGCCCGTGATCAATGCGGTGGATACTCTCCAGTCACCAAAGCCCAGCGGAGCAAAAAGTGGTGCCACGATGCTTCCGATCTTTGCCAGAAGGCTCTGATCTGTGCTGGTAACAAGGTTAAGACCTGCATCAAAGTTCTGCAGGAACCACACGATCAGCGTTGCCGCAAAAATAATTGTAAACGCTTTCTGGATAAAGTCCTTCGCCTTTTCCCAGATCAGCTGTCCTACACTTTTTGCAGAAGGAAGCCGGTAATTGGGAAGCTCCATGACAAACGGAACCGGCTCTCCCTTATATTTCGTCTTTTTCAGGATCAGCGCATACAGGATCCCACAGAGAATTCCTGCAAAATAAAGGCTGATCATCACAACTCCTCTCCACTGCTTCGGGAAAAATGCACTGGTGAGAAGTCCGTAGATCGGAAGCTTGGCACTGCAGCTCATAAACGGAGTAATCAGGATCGTCATTTTCCGGTCACGTTCACTGGATAATGTTCTGGTTGCCATAATGGCCGGCACCGAACAGCCGAATCCGATCAGCATCGGCACAAAGCTTCTTCCGGAAAGTCCGATCTTTCGAAGGAGCTTGTCCATAACAAAGGCTACACGAGCCATATATCCGGTATCTTCCAGGATTGACAGGAAGAAAAACAAAGTAACGATCGTAGGAAGAAATCCGATCACGCTTCCGATACCGCTTAAAATTCCATCCACAACCAGTGACCGCAGTACTGAGCTGACACCTGCCACCTCCAGTCCCCTGCCAATAAGTGCAATTACCCAGTTCACGACCATAGTCATTCCGTCTGAAAGCCAGGCTCCCAGATAATTAAACGTCATCACAAATACAATTGCCATAATTCCCACAAAACAGGGAATTGCTGTATATTTTCCGGTAAGGATACGATCTATGGCGACACTTCGTTTATGTTCACGGCTTTCTGCCGGTTTTACCACAGTTTTCTCACAAAGCTTTTCAATAAAATTGAAGCGCATGTTCGCAAGAGCTGCCTCACGGTCCAGACCGCCATCCTTCTCCATAACATGTACCAGCCCATCAAGAACCTTTTTTTCACCTTCAGGCAAAGCCAGACGTTTTTCAATCAGAGAATCTTTCTCTACGATCTTCGTAGCTGCAAAACGTACAGGAAGTCCTGCTTTTTTTGCATAGGGTTCGATCAGATGTACGGCTGCATGGATACATCTGTGAAGTGCGCCTACCGGATCCTTCGGTGACTGATTGTCAGTACAGAAATCAATTCTTCCTGGTGCTTCTCTGTATCTTGCAACATGGACTGCATGATCGATCAGCTCATCAATTCCTTCATTCTTCGCTGCTGAAATAGGTACAACCGGAATTCCTAAAATCTCCTCCAGTTCATTGATCCGAACAGAGCCTCCATTTGCCCTTACCTCATCCATCATATTTAAGGCCAGCACCATTGGGATTCCAAGCTCCATCAGCTGCATGGTAAGATAAAGATTTCTCTCAATATTGGAAGCATCTACAATATTAATGATTCCTGTCGGCTTCTCATTCAGCAGAAAATCTCTTGTTACGATCTCCTCGCTGGAATACGGGGAAAGTGAATAGATTCCAGGAAGATCCGTTACCGTTGCCTCCGGATGCCTCCGGATGCTTCCTTCTTTCTTGTCAACAGTTACACCCGGAAAGTTACCAACATGCTGATTGGAACCTGTCAGCTGATTAAAAAGAGTTGTCTTTCCACAGTTCTGATTACCTGCCAGTGCAAACGTGATCGGTTCCCCTTTGGGAATCGTATCACCGATCCGGTTCTTACGATAATCTCGAGCCTTTCCAAGTTCTCCCACACCAGGATGAGCAATCGGCTGATGCCGTTCATTTTCTTTCTTCGTTTCCGTCATGGATTCGATCGATACGATCTCAATCTTTGCAGCTTCCGCCAGCCGCAATGTCAGCTCATATCCGCGCAGCACAAGCTGTACCGGATCTCCCATAGGAGCTGTTTTACGAAGAGACACTTCTGTCCCCGGTGTAAGCCCCATATCCAGAAGATGATGTCTCAGCTCCCCCTCGCCACGAACACTGATGATTCTGCCACATTCTCCAGTCTTTAATTTGTCCAGTGTCATATTGTCACCTCATCATAAGTACAATTTACATGGTCAATACATATATCTGTATTATCCACTGGTACATCGTTTCGTAAATAACTATATCAATCGGATTCACAGACAAGTGAATGGTATAGTTATTTCAAAAACGATGTACTAATATAAATGTAACACAATTTAAGTTATTTGACAATAACTGATTAATCTGATAAGTTTCGTATAAATAATACAAATTCAAAAGTTATTTATCATTAACATTTATATTTTTTCTCACTTTAGCACAATTTCTGTTTGATAAACAAACATCTTCATATTTTTTTTGCAGACATACAATAACATCCATGTATATTCCCGCAATAAAAAAGCGCAAACGACATATTATCTGTCGTCTGCGCCTTTTTATTGCGAGAACTGCTTCGGTGAATCCTTACTCACCAATTAACCAATTGTACATTTCCTCATACTGACGTGCGGAATTGTTCCAGGAAAAATCTGCAGCCATCGCGCGATCTACCATTTTATTCCATTCACGTTTCTTGTCATAATATACACTCTCTGCATAACGGATCGTAGCAAGCATTTCATGTGCATTGTAATTTACGAAGGAGAATCCTGTTCCGGTTCCCTCGAATTCATTGTACGGGACAACTGTATCCTTCAGACCACCGGTCTCTCTGACGATCGGAAGAGTTCCATAACGAAGGCTCATCAGCTGGCTTAAGCCACATGGCTCAAACAGTGACGGCATCAGAAATGCGTCAGATGCTGCATAAATTCTGTGAGACATTGCCTCATCATAGTAGATCTGTGCAGATACCTTGCCATGATACTTCCAGTCAAAATGACGGAACATATTCTCATAACGTTCCTCACCGGTACCAAGAGCAACGATCTGAACCGCATCCTGACACAGTTCGTCCATGATATAAGCGATCAGATCAAATCCCTTCTGATCTGTCAGGCGGGATACAATACCGATCATCATAGCTTTCGGATCCTGCTCAAGTCCAAGATCTTTCTGAAGCTGGATCTTGTTCTTGATCTTCTCCTTGCGGAAGTTCTTTGCATTGTAGTTCTTGGTGATATTCGGATCTGTCTCCGGATTGAATTCATTGTAATCAATACCATTTACAATACCACGCAGGCTGTTGGCTCTCGCATTGAGAAGTCCGTCCAGCTTCTCACCATAAAACGGTGTCTTGATCTCTTCTGCATAGGTATTACTTACTGTGGTAATGGCATCTGCAAATACCATACCGCCCTTCAGGAAGTTTGCGTCCTTGTATGCTTCCAGTTTATCCGGCACAAAGTAGTAATCGGAAAGGCCTGTGATATCTTTAACAGTCTTAACATCCCATACACCCTGGAATTTCAGGTTATGTATTGTCATAACAGTCTTGATTCCACGGAAGAATTCATTCTCCTGGAAAGAATCGTGAAGGTAAACCGGAACAAGTCCTGTCTGCCAGTCATGACAGTGGATGATATCCGGTCTGAATCCAATCACCGGAAGAACCGATAACACAGCTTTGGAAAAGAAAGCAAATTTCTCAAGATCCCATGGTGCGCTGTCATATGGTTTCGGACCGCTGAAATAATATTCATTGTCAATGAAGTAAAACTGGATCCCGTCATACTGCATCTGCATAATGCCTACATAGCAGTTCTTAAATCCCAGATCCATATAAAAATGGGTCACATACTCCATTTTGTCTTTCCATTCCTGTTTCATACAGGCATATTTCGGTAAGATCACGCGGATATCAAAATATTTTTTGTCAAAGCACTTAGGCAGTGAGCCGGCAACATCAGCGAGTCCTCCTGTTTTGATAAAAGGTACTGCTTCTGATGTAGCAAACAGAATTTTTTTCATCTGTATTCCCCTCCCTGGGTACACCCGTTTTTATTTATGATTATACTCCAAAATTCATCTAATTTAAAGACCGATTTTTATATTCCAGTCTGATTTTATCTGCGATCAGTGCTATAAATTCAGAATTCGTGGGTTTCCCTTTTCCGGTGCTTACAGTATATCCAAACAATTCATCAATGGTATCCATCTTTCCCCGGCTCCATGCCACCTCGATCGCATGTCGGATCGCCCGCTCCACTCTGCTCGGTGTTGTCTGATGGCGTTTCGCAATGGTTGGATATAATACTTTGGTAATGGAATTGAGCATTTCCATGTCATTGACAGACAAAATGATCGCATCCCTTAAATACTGATACCCCTTGATGTGTGCCGGAACTCCAATCTCATGAATGATATTCGTCACATCGGTTTCCAGATTCCTCTCCGGCTGAGGCTTTTTGGTTTCTGTGATACCTGGCCTTGCAATCTCCCGCACTCTTCTGTCCCCAATCTTCCGAATATGTTTGATCCGGTTTAAAAGTGTGGTGTTGTCAAAAGGCTTCAAAACATAATAGTCTGCTCCAAGACTGAATGCATCCTCTGTAATCCTCTCCTGTCCAATTGCAGATAATACGATAAACACTGGAACTTTTTTGACATTTGCGTTATGGGAAAATTTCTCCATAACGGAAAGGCCGTCCATCTTCGGCATAATGATGTCGAGAATCACCACATCCGGCTCCTTATCTTTGATTATGTTACAGATTTCTTCTCCGTTGTGTGCTTTTCCGACCAGTTCAAGGTCTTTATCTTCTTCGATCATCTGACCGAGCATGTCTGTCATTTTCGCGTTATCATCAGCAATTGCAACATTTAATTTGTCCATGAGGACCCTCCTAACTTCTATCTCCTTGGGTTTCCAGACATACCCCCTGTCACCACGGCAGTAACCGACACTGTTAGCTGCCTGCGCTTTCCCCTTGCTGGCGACAAAATTATTATAGTGGAAATCCTGTAGTAAAATCAAGATAAAAGTAGTTATTTTATCACACTTTCGTACGATATTTTTCGACATTTTTTCTCTTATATATCACAAAATTCACTAAAATGCAGGTATTTCAATCTGTATCCGGCATTTTTCCCCATATAAAAAAGAGGCACTTTTCCCGGACTTTTTCCATGTTTTTGTGCCTCTTTCCTCAACTGCAGATTATGCATTGCCTGTCATATTTTCAATAAAAATCCCATATCCGCCGGTAGAATCCTGCACAAATACATGAGTCACGGCACCAAAGAGTTTTCCGTTCTGAAGCACAGGACTTCCAGACATTCCCTGAACGATCCCACCTGTTTTTTCCAGGAGTTCTTTATCTGTGATCTGGATCACGAAGCTCTTATTAGAATCCTCATGGTTCATATCGATCCTGGTGATCTCTGCGGCATATTCTTTTACTTCGCCGTCTGTGCAGCAGAGAACAGATGCGGGTCCAATTTTCAGATCCTGTTTGTAACCTACAGGAATCTTCTTCAGATCCATATTTTTCACCTGGTCAGCATCCACAGTTCCAAAAATGCCGTTTTTACTGTTTTCGGAAATCTCACCCAGTATATTGTCAGCTTCGTATCGGATCAGACCAGATAGTTCTCCGGGATTTCCTTTTTCTCCTTTCCGGATCCCCAGGATCTGGGCGTTGTAAAGATTTCCATCTGCGATACTTAAAAGTTCGCCGGTATCCACATCGCTGATCCCGTGACCAAGAGCACCGAACCCTCCATTTTCGTCCACATAAGTCAGGGTTCCGATTCCCTGTGTATCGTCCCTCACCCAGATTCCAAGCTTGTATTTTCCTTTTTCATCTTTCACCGGCGTCAGGGACAGGGGAATCGTCTCTTTTCCCCGGCGGACCTTCAGTGTTACAGATTCTCCGCAAAGATCTGCAAGATCCTCCAGAAGATCCTGCTTGCACTGGATCCGGTTCTGATCAAAAGCCACAATATAATCTCCCGGCTTTACAATGTCCCGGGCCGGTTCTTCCATCTCACCACTTTCCGAAAGGATCTCGCCTGTATCAATGATCAGAACTCCTTTCGTCTGCATATAAATACCTACTGCATCTCCGCTTGCATATACTTCTTTTGCAGTTATATTTTTTACCTTCACATCCTTAAAAGGGATCACTCCCAAGAGTCTGCAGTGCAACTTATAGCTGTCTTTTCCTGAAACGGTGATCGCATCATCAAAGCTGATAAAAGGGCGTTTAAGAAGATTGGCTACTTCCCGGCTGTCCTCATGATCCACCAGGATCTGATCCGGGATCTTTCTGTCCAGAAGCCGGTAGCCCAGCCATCCCATCAAAATCAGATCCAGCGCAAGAAATACAAGGAGCCAACATCGATATTTTCTTTTTCTGTTCATCTTACGTCACATCCTTTGTAATTTTCTGATACAAGCAAATCCCCACCCACTGCTTATTGCTTTTCGCAACTGAAGCAGGAGACTGACTTGATTCGGTTAAAAAAGAGGACCGACCTTTCGGCCGTCCTCTCTTAGTATGTAACGTATAAATTATTTCAGTCTTGTATTTTTTTGTTGCTGTGCCAATTCCTTCATCTCTCTTGCATTTCCAAGAACAGCCGGCGTGATCTGGGCACCGCCCAGAAGTCTGGCAAGCTCACGAACAGATTCCTCTCCTTCCAGAGGATGGATCTGGGTGATGGTTTCTGTTCCTTCTACATGTTTCTCAATCTCAAAATGGGTATCTGCCATTGCTGCGATCTGTGGAAGATGTGTGATACAAAGCACCTGCCTGTGCTGTCCGATCACTGCCATTTTTTCAGAGACCTTCTGTGCAGTACGCCCACTGATCCCTGTATCGATCTCATCAAAGATCAGTGTATCGATCTGATCTTTATCTGCAAGGATCGCTTTGATGGCAAGCATGATCCTGGAAAGCTCACCACCGGATACGATCTGTCCCAGCGGTTTTCTGCTCTCACCTGGATTTGTGGAAATCTCATATTCCACCGCATCATAACCATTATCTGTATAATTTTTCCTCCGGTCAAAACGGATAGAAAAATCCACATCCTCAAAATTCAGTTCCTTCAATCCTTCGATAATCTTTTCATCCAGCTGCTTACTGTATTCTTTCCGGATCTCTGAAAGTTCATGCGAAGCTTCCTCAAGAATCTTTTCTGCCTGCATAAGTTTTTCTTTCAGTAACCGGAAATTTTCTTCGAATCTTTGAAGTTTTTCTAATTTTTCCTGCTGTTCCTTCTGATAAGACAAAATTTCATGGATCGTCTGTCCATACTTTGCCTTCAGACTATTGATCAGATCCAGTCTTTTTTCTGTTTCAAAAAAAGTTTCTTCGTCAAAAGTCAGACTATCCATATAAGAGGACAGATCACGGCAGAAGTCACTGAGAAGTGAATCGATTTCCACAAGAGCTTCCTGTAAAGGTGCAAGTTCCTTATCGTAAACTGCAATTCTTGAAAACTCTTTCAGGGCATTTCCGGTCATATCTGCGGCGCCCTGTTCATATCCGGTCATCCCACGAACCATTTGTGCTGTTTCCATGATTCTTCTGGCATTGCTCAGCTTCCGGTAGCGATCCTCCAGTGTTTCGTCCTCTCCCGGAATAAGAGCTGCCTCCTCGATCTCATTGATCTCAAATTCCAGAAAGGCTTTTTCACGGTTGCGCTGTTCCTCATCCATATCCAGTGCTTTCAGCTGATCCACACAGTCCCGATACTCCTGATAAGCTTTCCGGACCTTCTCCCTGGCAGGAAGGATCTGTTCCTTTCCATATACATCCAAAATAGCCAGCTGGCGGTCTCCATAAAGAAGTGACTGATGCTCATGCTGTCCGTGAATGTCCAGAAGACAGGCTGCTGCTGCTTTCATCTGGCTGACAGTACTTGTCTCTCCGTTGATCTTATTGATACTTCTGCCGTCCATGATCTTGCGGGACATCAGCACCTGTCCGTCTTCCGGATAGATGTCAAGCGCCGCAAGGGACTCTCTGGCTTTCGTGTTTTCAACCTGAAACAGCAACTCTACCAGGGCATAGGAAGCATTTTCGCGAATCATGCTTCTGGAAGTTTTTCCGCCCAGGATAAGCTGTATAGATCCTAACAGAATGGATTTTCCGGCTCCGGTCTCACCAGTTAAGATATTTAAGCCTGGTCCGAATTCCACCTCTGATTCCTCTATCAGTGCAAGATTTTTTACATGCAGATGTACTAACATTGATTTCCTTTCTGGTATAAAGCATTTACATATTCTGTCATTTTATTTTCCTCTGGATAAGATCCCGCCAAGCTTCTGAACTACACCCGGTGCCTGTTCAGAGGTTTTCACCACACACATAATGGTATCATCTCCGGCAATACATCCCAGGATTTCCGGCCATTTCATGGCATCAAGAGCTGCTGCTGCCGCCATGGCCATTCCCGGAATTGTTTTTACCACTACGATATTCTGTCCGATGTTCATAGCGATCACTGCATCTTTCAGAACTCTGGAATATTTATCACTTAACACATCCGGTGTATGTTCTTCCAGGATCGCATATCTGGACTTTCCGTTGCTGCCTGCAACCTTTGTCATTTTCAGAGCACGGATATCTCTGGATACGGTAGCCTGCGTAACCTTAAAACCGGCCTCATTCAGTCTTGCCGCAAGTTCTTCCTGTGTATCGATCTCGTACTGACGGATCAGTTCGATAATTTTTTCATGTCTTGCTACTTTCAAAATTGAACCTCCTGCATCAGCTGTTACTCATTTTCTGTCTCAGAACCTCCACAAAGCTCAGATGGTTCAGCTTGAGGATTTTTGTCCTGACTGTGGCTTTCCGGATCACGATCCGATCACCGGTGACCATGGATATCTGGGTATCCCCGTCGAAAGAGGCCACCGCTTTCTCAATGGTATTATGTCTTCCCTCACCGATCTCTACTGTAACTGCCTCTTCCCCGGAAAGAATGATACTTCGGGTGTTCATGGTATGGGGAGCGATGGGGGTCATGATCATCATACTGGCACTGGGAGAAACCACGGGACCTCCCGCTGACAGACTATATCCGGTAGAACCGGTCGGAGTGGAAATGATGATACCATCTGCATTGTATGAATTCATATATGCATCATTAACATAATTCTTGAAACGGATCACACGGAGATGTCCTTCTCTTCCGATCACAATGTCATTTAATGCGATATCTTTTCCAATAAGTTCTTCTCCACGATAGATCTTTCCTTCCAGCATCATACGATCTTCCAGCTCATAGTCATCTGACAGAAGCCGATCCAGAGCCGGATACACGGAATTTTTATCCACCTCGGCAAGAAATCCCAGAGTTCCCAGATTGATTCCAAGAAGAGGGATATCCAGATGCACCACATCCCTTGCAGCCTGCAGAAGTGTTCCATCTCCACCCAGTACAATAATGCACTGTGTATCCTGCGGAATCCCATCCGGGTCCGTATAATGATACGGTCCTTCCATTTTTTCGGTGATCTTCTGCACATGACACCTGGCACCATGCTTCTCCAGATAGGCAATGATCCTATTAGAAAATGTCAGTTCCGGATCCTTGGCACTGTTTGGAATTATATAAAATCTGTCCATATTGCTTCAGTCCTTTCCAAACATCAGTCCAGCTGTCCGTGGGCTTCCTTTACCACATCCTCTACGGATACGTCAAGACTCACAGATACTTCTGTTCCTTCCGGATGTTTTTTCAGATGAAGGAGATATTCAATATTTCCTTCAGGTCCCTTGATGGGAGAAAAGGAAAGATGACAGGGCTCCATAAAAATGCTCATGGCATAATCTCTGACTTTCTCAATGACTTCTTCATGGACCTTCGGATCACGGACAACGCCTTTTTTTCCGACTTTTTCTCTGCCGGCCTCAAACTGAGGTTTGATGAGACATACGATCTCTCCGTCCTCTGTGAGAAGGTTTCTTACAGGAAGAAGCACTTTTGTAAGGGAGATAAAAGAAACATCGATCGAAGAAAATGCTGCCGGACCTTCCAGATCTTCCGGTACCACATAGCGGATATTTGTTTTTTCCATGCATACAACTCTTGGATCATTCCTGAGTTTCCAGTCCAACTGTCCATATCCCACATCAATGGAATAGACTTTGACCGCTCCGTTCTGAAGCATACAATCTGTGAAACCGCCGGTGGATGCGCCTACATCCATGCACACCTTATCCTTCAGCGTCACGCCAAAATTTTTCATGGCTTTTTCCAGCTTCAGTCCGCCTCTGCTGACATAAGGAAGAGTCTTTCCTCTTACCTCCAGCTTGACAGTCTCGGCAAACATGGAGCCAGCCTTGTCTTCCTTCTGACCGTTGACATATACTTCCCCGGCCATGATATACGCTTTTGCTTTTTCGCGTGACGGTGCAAGTCCCTGTTCCACCATCATGATATCCAGTCTTTTTTTCATATTATCCTCCAACAGCCCGGCTCTTTATGTGCCGGGCTGTAAAATGCCTCACAGCTTCGTATTCTTCTGCAAAGGCTATGTCCTTTATTTTCTGTTATTCACAAGATTTTCCCAGCTCTGTTCTACCGCATCCAGGATTCCCTGTACATTTAAACCTATTTTCATTCGCTGACGGTCCACCGTTCCATGCTCAATAAAATGATCCGGTATTGCCAGTGGAAGAACTCTTACTTCCGGATGACAGGCTTCCATATAAGCAGATACATGTTCTCCGAACCCACCGCTTTTTACATTCTCCTCCACAGTGACCAAAAGACTGTGGTTCTGCGAAAGCCGATCAAGAAGCTCTGTATCCAGAGGCTTTACAAAACGGACATTGACAAACGTAGCTCCTGCTATTTTGTGATCTCTTATCTCTTCACAGACCTTCTGACAGACAGAAACCATGCTGCCAACTCCGAGAACTGCAATCTCACTGCCTGGAGTGATCACTTCACTTCTGCTCTTCTTAAGTGGCTCATGACATTCTTCCATATCGGTACATGCCGATCCTTTCGGATATCGGATCGCACAGGGACCATCCAGCTCTTCTACTGCAAATTTCAGCATCTCCTCAAGCTCTTTTCCATTCTTGGGAGCCATAACTGTCATATTGGGGATCATGGATAAATAAGAAAGGTCAAAGCATCCATGATGTGTTTCACCATCTGCTCCGACAAATCCTGCCCTGTCAATGGCAAAGATCACATGAAGATCCTGCATACATACATCGTGAAGGATCTGATCGATTCCTCTCTGCAGGAACGAAGAATATACCGCAAAAACCGGGATCATTCCCCCAAGTGCCAGGCCTGCCGCAAAGGTTACTGCATGTTCTTCCGCAATACCCACATCAAAAAAACGCTCCGGGAATTTCTTCCGGAATCGGTTCAGTCCGGTTCCATCTGGCATAGCAGCTGTAATAGCAACTACTTTTTTGTTCTTCTCTGCCAAAGAACATATTGCACCGGAAAAATGATCCGTATATGTCGGCGCTGTTTTTGCTGCAAGGGGTCTGCCACTCTGGATGTCAAAAGGACCTGTTCCGTGAAAACGCTCCGGATGGGAAGATGCCGGTCCATAACCTCTGCCTTTTTCTGTAAGGACATGGACAACAACCGGTCCCTCCACTCTCTTTGCCTCATTAAAAAGCTTCATCATCTGGCGCATATTATGGCCATCTACCGGTCCCAGATAAGTCAGCCCCATATTTTCAAAAAGCATTCCGGGAATGATCAGCTGCTTGATGCTGCTCTTGGTCTTTCGGACCGTATCTACCACGGCGGTTCCAACATGGGGAATCTTTTTGAGTGTTTTTGTCACGCCGATCTTCATTCCTGTATAAGTCTCAGCTGTACGCAGAGCGCTTAAATAGGTGGACATTCCTCCTACGTTCTTGGAAATAGACATGTTATTATCATTGATGATAATAATAAAATTAGTCTTCAACTCAGCCGCATTGTTCAATGCTTCATAAGCCATCCCACCGGTAAGCGCACCATCTCCGATCACGGAAACCACATGGTATTTCTCTCCCATCAGGTCTCTGGCACGGACATAGCCAAGTCCTGCGGAAATGGAATTGGAACTGTGTCCGGTATCAAACGAATCACAGTCACTTTCATTCCTTTTTGGAAAACCGCTTAAACCTCCTTCTTTACGAAGATCCTTAAAGCCGTCTTTTCTTCCTGTAAGGATTTTATGTGTATAAGCCTGATGTCCCACATCCCAGATCAGCTTATCCTGTGGAAGATCAAGCACATTATGCAGAGCAAGAGTCAGCTCCACCACACCCAGATTGGATGCCAGATGGCCACCTGTCTCACTTACACTCTGGATCAAAAAGCTCCTGATTTCCTCGGCAAGGCGCGGAAAATCCTCCAATGAAACTTTATGAATATCATTTGGCTTTTTAATTTTTTCCAGAATCATTTGTACCCTTCCTTTGTTCTTTCTATTTCCTGCGGCTGACAAGACTTTCCACAAGAAGATCCAGAAAGCCGTTCTTCCTGTCAAGGTCGTCTAAAAGTTCTACCGCATGGTCAGAAAGTTCTTTAACCCTGCTGGCTGCTGCCGGGGCTCCAACAAGGCTTACATAGGTAACCTTGTTGTTTTTTTCATCACTGTGGATCGGTTTTCCCAGTTCCTCCTGGGTACTGGTCACATCAAGGATATCATCCTGGATCTGAAAAGCCAGCCCGATGTTTTCTGCAGCCTGCTCCACAATCTCAAGTTCTTTCTCAGATGCCCCTGCCAGCACAGCACCAGTCATCATGGAAGCCTCGATCAATGCGGAGGTCTTGTTTTTGTAAATATAATCCAGCATCTTGTGTTCCAGAGGTTTCCCATCATTCTCCACATCAACACTCTGTCCACCAAGCATACCGTTGATGCCGGTCTTATCTGCAATGATCCGCATGGCGGCTATCACACGGTCTTTATCCTCGGTCAGATCAAAGGCGGAAAGCATCACTTCATAAGCTCTGTTAAGGAGTGCCACACCGCTTAAAACGCCCATGGCCTCTCCGTATACTTTATGTGTGGTCAGCCTTCCCCTTCGGTAATCATCGTTATCCAGTGCAGGGAGATCATCATGGATCAACGAATGTGTATGGATCATCTCCATAGCCGCCATAAAAGGCTCACAAAGCTTATCCTTTCCTCCAAACAGCTCGTAGGTTTCCCTGATCAGGATCGGGCGGAGTCTCTTTCCACCTGCCGTCATACTGTAATTCATAGCCTCTGCCATGGTTTTTGCAAAACCGGATTCTTCCGGAAGATATTCCCGGATCACATGTTCTGCTTCTTCTGTTCTTCTTTTCAGTTCTTCTTTAAAATTCACGAAATGTCCCATCCTCATTCATCTGAAGCATCTTTTTTTCTACAGTATCCAGTCTTCCGTTCAGATCCTTTAGGAGCTCCATTCCCTGTCTGTAGAGGCGGAAAGACTCCTCAAGAGGTGTTTCTTTATCCTCCAGCTTCCGGGCAAGCAGATCAAGCTCCCCAAAAGTATCTTCTATGGATTTCTCTTCTTTCTTTGCTTCTGCCATTATCGCTCTTCCTTCCTGATGCAATCCGCAACTGCTTCTATGACTCCATCGGTTACTGCAATGGAGATCCTGTCACCTTTTTTTATCTGACTGATCTCTGTCACCGCATGTCCGTCTGAGTCGGACACAAATGCATATCCTCCATTTAGCTTTCTTAATGGAGAAAGTCCCTCAAACCGCTGGATCCATATTGCCAGTTCATGTCTTTTCTCTGTAAGCTTTTGTTCCATGGAAGAACGCAGGCATTCCTCCAGCTCCGATGCATACTGACGTTTTTCACGTAACATGGACTCCGGGCTCAGATACTGGAATCTGTTCTCATAGGCCTTAAGTTTTGCGGCAAAAAGTTCTGTCTTACTGTTCATGGCACGCTGCAGACGGTCTCCGTACATATGAAAGCTCTCCAGAACACTGCGAAAATCATCCACTGCCAGCTCTGCTGCAGCAGATGGTGTAGGTGCCCGCAGATCTGCTACAAAATCCGCAATGGTAAAATCCGTCTCATGTCCCACTGCCGAGATCACCGGTGTCCTGCACTCAAAAATAGCACGGGCAACGCTCTCCTCGTTAAAGGCCCAGAGATCTTCAATAGAGCCACCTCCACGGCCGACGATGATCACGTCCACCCCTGCTTCATCCAGCATCCGGATTCCCTTTACGATACTCTGCGCCGCTCCCTCTCCCTGCACAAGTGCCGGATAAAGGATCACCTGCAGATATGGATTCCTTCTGCCTGCAATATTGCGGATATCTTGTACTGCTGCACCAGTAGGTGCTGTCACCACGCCAAGGGTATGAATAAAATGAGGAATGGGCTGCTTATATTCCTGGGCAAACATCCCCATATCCTCAAGTTCCTGTTTCAGTGCCAGATACCGCTCATAGAGGGCACCAGCACCCTCCAGTGTGATCTCTTTTGCATAAAGCTGATAACGCCCGTCTCTCTCATATACGTCTACAATTCCGCCTGCAACTACCTTATCCCCGTCCTTCATGCGAAAAGCAAGACCTCTGCGGTGTCCCGCAAACATCACACAGCTTAATGTGCCTGTTTCATCCTTCAGGGAAAAATAAATATGTCCGCTGGTATGGTATTTACAGTTGGATACTTCTCCCTTTACATAGACTTTTCGGAGGAAGTAATCCTGGGTAAACATATTTTTGACATAATGGTTTACCTGACCGACAGAATAGACGTTTCTCATGCGTTCTCTTCCGGGGCTTCTGCTGCCTTCTCTTCTGTGTCAGCAGTCTCCTCCTCGTTTTTCTTCTCATCCTTCTCAGATGCGATCTTACCCAGTACTCCATTTACAAAGGAGCCGGAAGCATCTCCGCCAAATCTTTTGGAAAGTTCTACCGCTTCGTTGATAGCTACTCCTGTCGGTACGTCTGCATCATATTCCATCTCATATACTGCCAGACGAAGTGCCGCAAGATCCACACGGCTCATACGCTTTGTCTTCCATCCACGGCTTGCACTGTTCAGCTGTGCATCGATCTCTTCCAGATGTTCTTTCACATGTGCGTACTTCTTCTTCATATATTCCTGGTCCTGTTCTGAAAGTTCTCCAAGACCTTCAAAATAAAGAGAGAGCTGTTCTGTCATCTCTTCTTCTGAATTAAACTCTGTCATAAACATAAGTTTAAATACATGTTCTCTCTGTTCTCTTCTTCTCATAATTTCCTCCTAAGACGTAAAAAAGGAAAGGTTTACTTTCCTTTTTCGTTCTCCATATCCACGCTGGCAATATGAATATTTACATCTGCAACCTCAAGTCCTGTCATATTCTCAATAGCGGATTTAACCTTCTCCTGAACCTTCTTGCTTGTCTCAAGAATGTTTCTGCCATACTCGATATTCAGTGACAGATCCACGGTAACGACTCCTTCCAGAATGGTTACTCTCACGCCCTTGGACAGATTCTTCTTTCCAAGTTTACCTACCAGCTCATTGGTGATATTTCCTGCCATGGAAGCAACTCCATCCACATCTGTTGCTGCAAGTCCTGCAACGATCGCAACAACTTCATCTGCAATGTGAACTTCACCGATTCCGCCCAAATCCTGTATCTTATATGTTGTTCTTTTTTCTGCCATGGGAAACCCTCCTACGGATATAATATTTTTGTTCGTAATTTTATACTATTATATCAAAAAAAGTTATGAAATAAAAGGGCTTATTTACTGAATTCTGTCAGTACCAGATCAGGGTTTCTGTCCTCAACCATGCCAACACTCCATGCATTGACAAAGAGCAGCAACGGATTTCCCTTAAGGTCTGTGACTTTCTTCATATCAGAAGTTCCCACGATCTTGTCTACTTTTACAGTCTCCTTGTTGGCAATCCAGCGGATATGCTCATATGGAAGTGTTTCCAGGCGGATATCTACATTGTACTCATTCTCCAGACGGTATTTCAGGACATCAAACTGCAGGATACCGACAACACCCACAATGATCTCCTCCATACCGGTGTTAAACTCCTGGAATATCTGGATCGCACCCTCCTGAGCGATCTGGTTGATACCTTTTACAAACTGTTTTCTCTTCATGGTATCGATCTGACGCACACGTGCGAAATGCTCCGGTGCGAAGGTCGGGATCCCCTCAAAGGCAAATTTCTTTCCAGGTGCGCAGATGGTATCTCCAATAGAAAAAATACCCGGGTCAAAGACACCGATGATATCACCTGCATAAGCCTCCTCCACAACATGACGGGATTCCGCCATCATCTGCTGCGGCTGAAGAAGTCGCATCTTCTTGTCTCCCTGCACATGATAAACCTCTTTGGTCGCATCAAACTTGCCTGAACAGATCCTCATAAATGCGATACGGTCTCTGTGAGCCTTGTTCATATTAGCCTGAATCTTAAATACAAAGGCTGAAAAATCATCACTCATAGGATCTACCGGTCCGCAGTCTGCAGTTCTCGGAAGCGGAGAAGTGGTCATCTTCAGGAAATGCTCCAGAAATGTTTCCACACCAAAGTTGGTAAGAGCAGAACCGAAAAATACCGGTGTCAGCTGTCCTTTGCTGACCTCTTCCTGAGAAAACTCCGCGCTTGCGCCATCCAGAAGCTCGATTTCTTCCATCAGCTGCTCTTTCTGCTCAGGATCCATGACCTCATCTGCACGGGGATCATTAATATCAATCTCTTCTATCACACCTTCCTTGGTGCCCTTCTGTGTATCGGAAAAGGTAAGGATCTTCTTTGTATTACGATCAAACACACCCCGGAATTTCTTACCGGAACCGATTGGCCAGTTGATCGGACAGGTTGCAATACCAAGCTCTTTTTCGATCTCATCCAAAAGATCAAAAGTATCGTTGGCATCTCTGTCCATCTTATTGATAAAAGTAAAGATCGGAATGTGTCTCATAACACAGACCTTGAAAAGCTTACGGGTCTGTGCCTCAACACCCTTGGATCCATCGATGACCATAACTGCTGAATCCGCAGCCATCAATGTACGGTAGGTATCCTCGGAGAAATCCTGATGTCCAGGTGTATCCAGAATGTTTATACAATATCCGTCATAATGGAACTGAAGAACGGATGAAGTAACGGAAATACCTCTTTCCTTCTCGATCTCCATCCAGTCTGATACTGCATGGCGGGCCGTAGCCTTACCCTTTACACTTCCGGCCAGATTGATGGCCCCTCCATACAGCAGAAATTTTTCTGTTAATGTTGTTTTACCAGCATCCGGATGAGAGATGATTGCAAATGTTCTTCTTTTTTCTATTTCTTTCGTATACTTCGACACGTGAGCCTCCTGTATATTCTCTGATATCTCTATTTTACTATAACCTTTCCTATTCTAGTATAGACAAGGCTTTGCTGTCAAGGCAATTCAGTCGTAAATTCCCTCTGTATCAATAGTCTGATCGTTCTGGATATCTGCAGCCGTCTCTGCGTCCTCAGATGTTTGATCCGCCGGATCGCTTTCCACAGATGCAGCGGTATCCTGCACCTCATCCCCTGTACTTTCCGCATTATCCTCTGCACCTCCCGTATTTTTTTCAGCTTCATCTGCAGTATTTATGACATCCGATGCATTTTTACTTTGACTCAGAGGCGTGATCACAATGCTCTCTGCTGCCACACCGGTTTTCCTCTTTACAATATCCTCGATCTGTGCACGTTTTGCATCCTCCAGATCTGCATCCGGCACCACAACATCCGCAGTTTCACCCGTCAGATTTACGATCACATTTTCAAAGCCCTTCGCCTCCAGAAGAAGCTCTGCAGCCACCTCTTTTTCTGTAAGATCTGTCATGGAAACCATTGTGTTAATAGCATTCTGTTTTTCTTCATCGCTGATGTCTTTATTACTGATGATCGCCTGCAGGTCCGCTTTGTTCTGGGAACGCACCTGCTCCCTGCTGACTTTTGCCTGTGCTGCAAAATCCGAAGCACCGGTAAGTACGGCCTCGCCCGGGGATGCGGTATCCATCACCTCCGACTGGGTTGTGCCATCTGCCCCGTTCTCATCCAGAAGGGCTGTTTCATCGGTCAGATCATAATCCACATCGTCCAGGATACTGCTGCTGTCTGTACTCGTCTCCTTATCCTTAAATCCCAGATCCACATCTGCGAAATTCAGATATCCGGCCACAGCAATGAGAATGGCCAGCGAGGTGATGATTACCTGATTTTTCTTCATGATCTTTTTCACTTCTACTCTCCTCATTTCATTTTCATTATTCTAATTTTATTAGCGTCGATCTGAAATAATGCCATAATTGCCTGCTGAATATTCTGGACTGTCACTGCGCTGCCTGCTCCCTGGGCCGCCACCAGTACACCGGTAACTTCATTTTTGCTGCTTATGGAAAAGTTTTCCGTATTTCCCTCATCCCCGGTCATTATGATCACTTCCACTTCTCCGACTCCTTCCACATTGGAAAGCAGTTCCTCAAGGCGGCTCTCCAGGCGGGTTTTCTCCGCATTCTGATCCTCTGCTGTTTTACTGTTCTTTCGGGTTACCGGAAGTCCTGCCACCAGAAGAAGGATTCCCAGAAGAAGGAAAACTCCCCACTCCTTCCATCCCATCCTCAGAAGCCAGGATCTGATACTGTCCTTTCCTGAGTCCGCAGATTCTTTCGAGCTCATTTTTCACCGCCTCCCTCTGTTTTTCTGTGACTGTTCCATAAAGTGTTATGGTCAGCTGAAGCTCTTTCTCCATATCTACTTCTGTTTTTGCCGAAAAAAAACCTTCTTTCCTGAGGATACCCTGAACCTGATCCTTCAACTCCTGTTCATATGCTCCTTTAAGAAATGTTTCCCTTATTCCTTCTGCTTCTGTCTTCATACGTACCTGTTCTTCTCTCCCATAATTATTGCTGAATCCGGACAGAAGTTCTTCACTTTTTCCCACTACGGCAAATATAGGCGTACAGATCAAAAGCACCAACAGAAGCCCCATAAACAGCCGTATATACTGCTCATAACGCTTATCAGGCAGAATATGCAGAAGTGCTGTAGTAAGTACATGAAAAAAAGCCAGGCTTTTCATCCACTGATAAAGTTCTGTTCTCATCCCAAGCCTCCTCCTGCCATCAGGATCAGAAATGTAAGCATACATAAAATTTCCGCAGTAAACAGGATTCTCATCAGAAGTGCACAGCCCTCTGCCATGGTGCCAAAGGCTTCTACCAGCCGTTTGTCTGATACAGGCTGCGCCGCAGCCGCCAGAAAGCGATAGGTCAGTGACAAAAGTCCATATCGGACCAATGGCCCCGCCCCCACCGCCAGGATCACCAGTAAAAGCGCAATGCCCAGACTGTTTCTTACAAGAACAGCTGTGGTAAGGACCAGTTCCGTAACTGCATTTACCGCGCTCCCGATTCCAGGAAGAGCACCTGCAGTTTTTCCCACAGCACTCCGCTTCAGAGAATCCATTACCGGAGCTACAAGCCCACGCACCACCTGCAGTCCTGCTGCCACTCCAAGTAATGTCCGAAGCCCCCAGGAGATCACCGTCTCGATCAGCTCAGCCATTTTTCCCAGCATTTCTTCCCTGGAAAGATGATTCACAAATTTCAGAAGAATATATAAACTCACTCCGGGAAGCAGTACTCGTTCCAGGATCCATTGAAAAAGCCACACCAGAAGCAGTACTCCCTGATAAAAAGCAGCTGCACTGGATGCACCTGACGCTGCTGCCACTGCCATAAAATACACCGGTGAGAGTTCCTTCATAAACTCCGTGATCCACGCAAGCATTGAAAGCAGTGATGCACTCAAACCGGAAAAACTGTTCATCAGAAGAGTAAAAACAAGAAGATACACCACATAAAAACTGATCTCTCCCACCTGCCCGTTATCAAAGGCACCGGCAAACCCGGAAAAAACGGCAGCAAACAATAACAGAAGCAACAACTTCACGATCAGCTCTTTTTCTCTTTCAATACCATAAAAAAGGAGACTGTGCAAAAATTCCCGCACACTCTCCTCCGAAAGCACCTCTTCCCCTGACAACAGTCTGTGAAACGCTTCTGTAACAGAAAATGTTTTTTCTCCAAGCATCTCATCTACCATGGACTGCAGGTCGGTAAGCTCCATCTGATCTGTGATCTGTTGTTCCGCCGAAGAAGCATAAACGATCACACCGCCAAAACAGCTTATAACTACAGCCAGAAACAGGGCTGCACAAATCTCTGACCAATATCTTTTCATGCAAGAAATCCCTGTATGGTATCCAGCAGTGCCAGAAGAACCGGCATACTTAAAACCATTACAGATAACCGGCAGAACAGTTCGATCTGTGCACCAGTGGATGAATATCCTGCATCTCTGCATATACCGGATGAAAATTGTCCGATATAGGTGATCCCGATCATCTTCAGCAAAGTAGTGATATAGCTTCCATCAATCGGGAGACTCTGTTTCAGTCTCTCCAGGGACTGGAACAGATAGCTGATCTTCCCTACCGCTAATCCCAGTATCACAAGACCTATTCCCATCGTAACAAGGCTTACATACTCCGGTGCGCGGTCTTTCAGAAGAATCCCCAGAAGAACCCCTGCCGCTCCCAGAACAGAAATCTTCAGAATATCCACGGTTCTTTCCCTCCCCTACAGTACAAAAAGCTGCTGGATATTTTTAAAAAGCTCATAAATATACGGCACGATCCAGAACAGTACTAAAAGAAGTCCTGAAAAACTCACCAGAAAAGCCTGTTCCTCCCTTCCGCTATGTTTCAGGATCTGAGAAAGAACAGAGACCAGGATCCCTACTGCACCAATCTTAAATATGATACTGACCTCCAAATGATCCCTCCTTTTCTTCTGAAAGCCTGTCCTTCTTACTACTGTCTGATAAACAATACTATACCAGGAGAACCGCAAGCAGCAGGCCTCCAAGAATCCCAATTCCCTGGTACAGTTTTTTCTTTCCGGAAACCTCCGCTTTCCGCTTCAATATCTCTGCTTCCAAATTATTTTCATACAGGGAAAGCTGTCGCATCTGCATTTCCAGATCCATATAGCCCAGATATTCTCCGAAAGAAAAAAAAGCGTCCTTTTCCCCATGGGTAAGGCAGCTTTTTTTCAGGGCGCTTTCCGCACATTCCCTGCATATCTGTGAAAGTTTTTCTCCTGTTCCCGCTTTCATCCTGTCCGCGGCACTGATGAGAAACTCTCTGTATTTTCCATTCATTCTTCCTGCTGCTCCATAAAAAGCATCCGGCAGTGATGCATTCCCGCAGCGGATCTCGCCTTTCAGGCAGATCACCATCTGAAGCAGTTTTTCCAGTATACGAATCTGCTCCGAAAGTCTCATACTTCCGGAAAATCCCATTCCGGCTCCTGCCGCCACTACCAGAATACATCCTACAATCCGGTACATAGGCATTTCCCATTTTCATCATAGATTCCTTCCACGATTCCTGCACGTTCATGCTTTCCCAGAAAAATATATCTCTGGAAAACCCGCGCTTCCCACAATTTCCGGAAAAACGGCTGGGATAATGTTTCTTCCATGGAAGCTCCATGTGCAGTTGCGATCAGACGACATCCACAGTGGATAACTGATTCCACAGCCTTGAAATCTTCTTCTTTTCCAAGTTCATCCACAGCAACCACAACCGGCGACATTGACCGGATCAGCATCTGCATCCCTTCTGCTTTCGGACAGCCGTCCAGGATATCCGTACGCATTCCAAGGTCATTCTGAGGGATCCCCTGATAGCATCCGGCCAGCTCACTGCGCTCATCGACTACTCCTACCGTAACACCGGAAATATTTCCCCATCCATTACTCATCTGCCGGATGATATCCCGAAGAAGCGTGGTCTTCCCACATCTGGGCGGAGAAACGATCAAGGTATGCATGATCTGCTCTCTTGTCTGGATATATGGCAGCACTTCTTCTGCACATCCCTGAATCTCATGTGCCAGACGGACATTGATGCAGGAAATATATTTCATCCCACGGATACGGTTTCCGTCCAGGATCACCTTTCCGGTAACTCCTACACGGTGCCCACCCTGTACACTCAAAAACCCCTGGCGAATCTCATCTTCATAAGCATACAGGGAATAGCCGCTGACATACTCCAGTGTTTCCTTAAGATCTTCCCGCGTAACCAGATAAGGTTCTGTATCTTTTTGCCGGAGGAAACATTCTCCCCCATCATAAGTGAGGAACAGAGGTCTTCCCACGCGGAGACGTATCTCATATAATTTATCATAATCAAGGTCTGCATCCACCAGAAGCTGGCGGACATTACTGGCAAACAGGTTCTGGATCTGGTTTGCGTCCATGTTTTCACCTCTTACACTTAAATATATTGCGGACATGCCGGATTTAGTACCTGTTGTCTTTTTTGATGCTCTCTCGTTTTTTCTTTATTCCGACAGAAAAAAAAGACTTTCTTCTTCGTCATAGGTCTCCATCTTCGAAAGATTCAGCTTCAGGACCCGATCCACAATATTTACGGAGGACGCACGGTATGCATAGGCACAGGATTCAAACATCACATAAAGGCTGTCGCCCTCCACCACGATCTGTTCCAGTCGTTCCGGAAAACGATAAGTTCTGGCAGAATTCTCGTTTACATACAAACGCTTATCGGATTGTTCATAAAACACCAGCCTGGATGGCAGGATTCCAAAAGAATGAGAGATCAAAAGCTTATCATTATAAAAAGCAATTCCCTGAACCTGCTCCGATATGGTGGAATAATCCAACGGAACTGCCATTTCAAAATCCATGCCCAGTTTCTCGTCCATGGTATTGATCAGTTTTCCCTCTTCGTCAACTCCGTATCGTGCAATTACACTTTCGTTATATTTTTCAAAGCAGCCTACATACAGACACCCCTCATAAAAGGTCATAAAAGAATCTCTCACGATCCCATAAAGACTGACTATCTGGAAAGTATCCACCGGCAAATGGCTGTCATCATAATCGTAGGCTTCTATTGTATCCATCTTTATACTCACTGCCTGTGCGATCCCGTTGATATTGGAGGAATACCATAATAACTTATGCTCCGGGTCATAGGCAAGTCCTCCCACATGAGGCTGTCCAGGCAGTATCACTTCTTTAATAAAATTATGATTTTCCTTATCGATCACATAAATGACCGAATTATGTTTCTGTGTGCTGCAGTAAGCGCTGATCAGCACATAATCCTCTGTAACCGCCAGTCCCTGAGGCGTCATGGATGTACACATGGCAGGAGTGGCACCTTTTTTTGTGAGCAGCGTCCTGGTATTCTTCAGCCCGGGAATGACATATGTTCCATATTCCTTCTCTTTTTCTCTCCCATCAAAGGCAAAATAAGAAAAATCCTCTTTCTGGGAAAGCATCTGTTTCTGTCCCCGCAGTGTATACACTGCAGCACCTCGGTTTGTCACCACAGCTTTTGTGGGCAGCTCAGTTTTTGCACGGTAAACAAATGCATATAAAAAATAACATATGCACAGCACAAAAGCAACTGCCAGGATCTTCAAAATGAAAATCCTGAAGCTGTGTTTCATCTCTTTGTTCATTTTATCGTCTCTATTTGCTATTTCAAAATGATGTCTTCGTATTCAAATCGTAATTCCAGGCTGTCTCTGGACCAGATCGCACCACTGTATCCCGGTTCCAGCTCCAGCATTATGTAATTTCCCTTATCCATGGAAATCGTACGCAGATCCCTGGACAATCCCTCTCCGGTCCATTTGATATATGCCTCTCTCAAAACCCACTGGGCAAAAAAGGCTTTCTCCATATCATCTGCATCCAGGATTTCCCGTATCATATCTGCCGGTACCATTCTTTCAAGGATCCGTTCGTAATTTACCTTCTTGTGGATCTGCACATCAATGCCCACCTCTTCTCCGGCAAACAGACACATCACATATTTTCCGGAATGTGTGATATTATAATGAATTCTTGGAAGCAGGGTAAAAAACGGTTTCCCATGTTCCCCCTTTGACCGAGGCTCAAAAGCAAGCTTTCGTCCAAATTCCCGCTCAAGTCCGATTTCCAGAAGTTTTTCCCCGATCATATGCTCCATATTCTTGCTGTTATATTCATCTCTGATCTTCGTATAATAAATAATCCCATTCATAATCCGGCCTCCTCAAGAAAACGGGACGGTTCCCGTTCCTTCTCATACTGCTGTCTTACATAATACAGGCAGAGTTTCTTCTTTGCCCGTGTCATACCAACGTAGAAAAGCCTCCGTTCTTCCTCCAGATGTGCCTCCAGGACTGCCTTCCGATAAGGCATGCTGCCTTCATTTACATTCATGATATATACATTGTCATATTCCAGACCTTTGACCGCATGAAGAGTGGATATCACCACTCCTTCCCGTTTCACATCCTGTTTCTTCGCCTGTTCTTCAAGCTTTCTGGTATACTCGTCCATATAGGCCATCCATTCTTCCAATGTTTTCATTCCTCTGGCACTTTCATGGATCCGGTTCAGGGTTTCCATAAGCTCTTCCGGTTTTATTTTACGATACCTTGCATATTCCTGCAAGTATTCTTCGTATCCCATGCCATTCCGGATAAAATTAATGGCTGCATAAGGGGCCATAGTCTTTAAGATCCGAAGATGTGTCTCCATCGTTGTGATCCTGTCACACATCCAGTCTTTGTCTTTGTAAAACTCTCCCAATGCTTTAAAATCAACGTTTTTTTCTGTCAGAGCGTCCCTGGCTATGTATCGGTTTGGCCGGTTCATGATCTCCAGAAATGTACTGCGGCTCCGGTCTCCTTCTGCCATTTTCAAATAAGCGATCATATTCCGGCAGATCCAGTGTCGGAACAGGTTGGGCAGTTTTTCCTTCATAGTGAAAGGAACCCCATACTCCATCAACGCAGCGACCAGTCCTTCGGTTTCCTGATTAGTCCTGAAAAGCAGCGCTGTATCTTCAATATTATCCCCTTCTTCCATCCGATTCCGCAGCAGGCCTGCAACTGCCATATATTCGTCTCTGGGATTTCGAAATTCTTTTATCTGCACCGGCTCTCCCGGTTCATTTGGTGTGGAAAGTTTTTTTGCATAACGGTTTTCATTGTAATTGATCACCTTCATAGCTGTATCCAGGATATTTCCACTGCACCGGTAATTGATATTCAGGATCACCGTCTCCGCATTTTTAAAATCTTCCGGGAAATTCAGCATGATCTCCGGGCGAGCGCCACGGAAATGATAGATAGACTGATCATCATCTCCCACCACAAACAGATTGTTCTCCGGTGCTGCCAGCATCTTCACGATATCATACTGAAGATGATTGATATCCTGAAACTCATCCACCAGAATATAGTGAAACTTTTTCTGCCATGCAGACAGGATATCTTTTCGTTTTTTCAGAAGTTCATAACAGCTCAACAGCATATCATCAAAGTCAAGTTTTCTTCTTTCATTCAGGACTTTTCGATATCCCTGAAAGATCTGTCGGAACACTTCATCCGGGCAGCAGGAAGAATAATAATGCTCCAGAGCGATCCTTCCACCCTTTACAACACTGATCTCCTTGGCAATATCTTCCACAAAATCCCCTTCCTGGGACTGTTCTGCAGCACAGTTTACCACCAGTTCTCTTAAGATCGCATATTTTTCTTCTTCTGACAGGATATTTCCTCCATTCAGACCATAAGCCTGTTTGAGGATCCCGTAAAACACTCCGTGAAAAGTCCCGAAAGTAACGCCGGTTCGCTGAACACTGGTAAATTTCAGAAACCGTTCTTTCATTTCCACTGCTGCTGCCCTGGAAAAAGTCACAACAAGAACAGAGGAAGCCGGTATCTTCCCTTCCTGGATCATATGTGCTGTTCTTTCTACTATGACGGAAGTTTTCCCCGAACCGGGGCCTGCCAGAACCATCATAGGTCCTGACAGGTGGGCGATCGCCCTTTTTTGAGATGGATTTCGTTTCATAACTGGATTATCGATCACACTCTTATTTATTTTCAAGCTTTTCGATTGCTGCATGTACACGTTTCAGTGTCTCTTCCTTGCCAATGATCTCCATGATCTCTGTTGCACCGGCCGGTGTCATCTGCTTGCCGGATACTGCTGTACGAAGCGGCCACATAACATAACCATTCTTATATCCGTGCTCCTTTACAAAAGCGCTTAAAGATGCATACAGTGGATCATTGGTATAATCCTCCTGTGCTTCCAGTACCGGAAGCACTTCTTTGAGAACTGCAAGAGAAGTTTCCTCTGTTGTTTTCATCTTTTTGTGGCAGTACATCGCACTGTCATATTCCGGAACTGCCTCAAAGAAATCTACAAGCTCAGTAATATCCGGGAATACTTCAATTCTGGTCTGAACCATTCCTGCGATCTTCTTAAGATCAAAGTCTTTTTTCAGAACTTCTTTCAGATACGGAAGTGCTCTCTCATAGAATGCCTCCGGATCCATCTTCTTGATATACTCACCATTCATCCATTTCAGCTTGGCAATGTCAAAAACTGCCGGTGATTTGTTGATATGATGATAATCAAATGCCTCCACAAGCTCCGGAAGAGAAAAGATCTCACGGTTGTCTGCCGGGCTCCATCCAAGAAGTGCAACATAGTTGATCACTGCCTCTGTCACAAATCCCTGATCGATCAGATCTTCATAAGAAGAATGTCCACATCTCTTGGAAAGCTTCTGATGTGTCTCGTCTGTGATCAGCGGACAGTGAACATAGGTCGGGATTTCCCATCCGAATGCCTCATAAATACGATTATACTTCGGTGAAGAGGAAAGGTATTCGTTACCTCTTACAACATGTGTGATTCCCATAAGGTGATCATCAATTACATTTGCGAAGTTGTAGGTCGGATAACCGTCAGATTTGATCAGGATCAGATCCTCCATTTCCTCATTGTTAACGGTGATATCTCCGTAAATAACATCATGGAATGTAGTGGTTCCCTCTGTTGGCATATTAAAGCGGATAACATGCGGCTCACCTGCATCCAGACGGCGCTGAACCTCTTCCTTGGAAAGATGGAGACATCTCTTGTCATAAATAGAGATCTCCTTACCTGCAACAGTACGTTTCATGCTTTCCAGTTCTTCCTTGCCGCAGAAGCAGTAATATGCATCTCCCTGTTCAATAAGCTGTTTGGCATATTTCAAATACATGCCTGTTGCCTGACGCTCACTCTGTACATACGGACCAAATCCGCCATCCTTGTCCGGTCCCTCATCATGGAGAAGTCCTGTTTTCTCAAGAGTACGGTAGATGATATCTACAGCTCCCTCCACATAACGTTCCTGGTCTGTATCTTCAATACGGAGGATAAAATCTCCGCCTTCATGTTTTGTGATCAAATAAGCATAAAGAGCTGTTCTTAAATTACCCACATGCATTCTTCCTGTAGGGCTCGGTGCAAATCTTGTTCTGATCTTTGTCATTTCTTTTCTCCTCGTTTTTGTTGTTTCTCTTTATAGGTGCTATTATATACCCAAATCCTTCAAAATGTCCATAGGTTTTCCGGCGGAATACCCTGCCATCCCTCTCACGTATCTTCGCATATACAAAAAAATCCTCTGAGACACTGTCGTCCCAGAGGATCCTTGATTTCTGCTTATGCTTCTACGCCTTTGTTCTTAAGATAATCGATCACATCTCCAACTGTGTTCAGATCTGTAAGCTCCTCTGCCGGGATCTCAACATTGTACTCATCCTCAAGAGCCATGACCAGTTCAAACAGGTCAAGAGAATCTGCACCAAGATCATCCTTGAAAGATGTCTCCGGTGTGATTGTAGATGCCTCACAATTTAACTGCTCTGCAAGCATTTCTTTCATTTTTTCTAACATGTCTTATTCTCTCCTTTAATCGTTACAGATCGAATCTGTTTCCTCTTTTTGAGCAAAGTATATAGTCTGCAAAAACAGTTGTCAAGAGGATTTTCCCAAAAAATAGCTCCAGAGCAAAAATATTTTGATTTTAAAACTATTTTACTCTTGAAATTTTATCTGACGGGCCACGCTGAGAGCTATTGCCATCTCCAGCATCAGGAACACAATGGACGTTCCTCCGTAACTGATAAAGGGCAAGGTGACACCTGTATTGGGCATCAGATTCAGTACAACGGCAATGTTAAGGACCACCTGCAGCGCAATATGTATAAAAATCCCGGTAACGATCAGTGAGCCAAACAGATCCGGTGCATTCTGCGCAATAAAAAACAACCTGTACAAAAGATATCCGAACAGGATCAGTACAAAAATCCCTCCGAAAATTCCAAGCTCCTCACAGATAATGGAAAAGATCATATCATTTTGTGCTTCCGGAACACTTCCAAGCTTCTGGATACTATTTCCAAGCCCGCGGCCAAAAAGCCCTCCGGAGCCAATGGCATACAATGCCTGCAGCGTCTGATAACCGCCTTCATCGGAATATTTCTCAGGCTGAAGCCATACAAGTACTCGCATAACACGGAAGCTGTCACTGTCCTTGGTCGTCGCAACCAGAAAAAGTACTCCGATCACAATAAGGATCACTCCTGCCGCTGCCACAGCAATAAACGGACGCATATCCGGATGTGCCACAAACACCATTCCAACTGTTATTCCCAGAATGATCATGGCTGTACTCAGATTATCTGTAAGTATATAAGCCGCAAGCGCAAGTCCTGCCCCCGGAAGTCCCAGGATCATACAGCTCTTTAAAGTCTTTACCTTTCGTCCCATTTTTCCGATCATGTAAGCCATCATGATAATAACCGCGATCTTTGCCAGCTCGGCAGGCTGGAAGTTGATCGGTCCGATATACAGCCATCTGGTAGCACCATGAGAGGAATGTCCCAGCGGAGTCCGCACAAGTCCCATAAGGATCAGCGAAGCCACATACAACGCAGTTGTAAAAGGAAGAAGGATATGATAATCCAGTATTTTTGAAATAAATAACGCTCCGATCAGACATGCTGTACTGATCAGTGCCTGTTTCTTAAAATAAAACATATCGTTGCCATAATTCACTTCTGCCATATATGAACTGGTGCTGTAAAGCATGACCAGTCCAAAGCACACCAGCAGTACAATAACAGCTACCAGATTATAATCATAATAATCAGCTTTCTTATTCTGCTTTTTTCTGTTAAGCAGAGTTTTTTTCATTCTATCACCATCGCTTTCTGTATCTGCGAAGAATTTCCTGATATCCACGAGTAATAAAGAAAGTAAAAAAAATTCCCGGAAAGCCGCATAAATGCTGTCTTTCCGGGACGTTCCATAAATGGACCTGAGGGGAATCGAACCCCTGTCCGAAAGCCTATCCCTTAAGGCATCTCCCATCACAGTCGCTGATTTAACATTCCCTTGGCAGTACGCCCACCGACAGGCTTACTGCTTCAGTAGCTTCATGATACATCTACCGGGGCAAAGCTTACCCGGCAAGGTTTCTCACATGGTCGACGCCAGATTCCCGATGTGTGAGTGCAACGGGGCTGACGAGCAGCTTAGGCTGCTAACGCTAACTTTTCGTCTGCGTTTATATTTAGTTCCCGGTTGGTACGCAGTCCAGGAGTCTGCGGATGGCTTCCCTAACTTCAAAGCCCCCGTCGAAACCAGTACAAGCCCTTAAAAGACTTCTGTGACCGGATCATTTCCGGTCATCTCTGGTGGACAGACGAACTTCTTAGTCAGTTTTTTGACTGGGTTTAATTATACCAGAATGATTTTTCGTGTCAAGGATATTTCAAAAAAAGTCCAGACTGTACAGTTTTTTCTTACCTGTACAGTCTGGAATATGCATTCAAACTTTGGTATTTTAAATACTGTCAAAATGATCTTTTAATTTTATGGCACAAAAAAACCCGCTTACGCGGGTTTCTTGCTGCATTATACACGTGAAAGATACTCACCTGTTCTTGTATCGATTTTCAGTTTGTCGCCCTGATTTACGAACAGAGGAACCTGAACCTGTGCACCTGTCTCAACAGTTGCCGGTTTGGTAGCACCCTGTGCTGTATTTCCTGCGAATCCTGGCTCTGTCTCAATAACCTCAAGCTCTACAAAAAGAGGTGGCTCGATTGCGAATACCTCGCCGTTATGAGAGCAAACCTTAACCATCTCATTATCCTTAACGAATTTCAGAGAATCGCCAACCTGGTCCTCTGTAAGACCAACCTGATCATATGTCTCTGTATTCATGAAGTAGTATAAACCACCATCCTGATACAGATACTGCATATCTACACGCTCAATACGTGCTGCCGGGAATTTCTCTGTAGGACGGAAGGATTTCTCTAATACAGAGCCTGTGATAATGTTCTTGTATTTTGTTCTTACAAAGGCTGCGCCTTTTCCTGGTTTTACATGCTGGAATTCAACGATCTGACATACGTTTCCATCAATTTCAAGTGTGATACCATTTTTGAAATCACCTGCTGAAATCATAAATATTTCCTCCTTAATATATGCGGTTCTTTTTCGCTATGGATTATTCTATAATACCTTTTGCCATTTTTCAACTGTTTTTTTGTTTAAGCCTTCAATTTTTCTTCAATTTCTGCGATCAGTTCATCAAAAGGCTTCACTCCTGTGACAACTTTAATGTCCGCAAACTTCTCATAAACCGGATCTCTCTGTTTCAGAAGTTTCTTGATCTTCTCTTCTTTATTCTCAGTTCCTTCCAATGTGGGATTGTTACTTCCTTCCAGACGTTTGATCAACGTTGCAGCAGATCCCTTCAGATAGATGATCGTTCCCATACTCTGGAGATATTTCTGGTTCTGCTCCTGAAGAGGCAGTCCCGCACTTACAGAGATTACCTTCCGTTCGCTGTCTGTGGACAGTTCCTTGACTGCCATAGTCTCCAGCGCACGGTAAAATGCTTCTCCAAAGCGTTCAAATACCTCCTTTACTGACATGTTCATTTTTTTCACGATCAGTCTGTCCACGTCAATAAACGGAAGCCCCAGGTCCTTCGCCAGTCTCTTTCCAACTCGTGTCTTTCCTGAACCCATAAAGCCGATGATTACAATATGGTTCATGAATTCTTTCCCTCCTCTTTTTGGTAAAAATGTAATACTATTTTTTCCAGATAACGCTTCAGCACGATCTGGATCTCCTCTTTTGGATGAATCGGTTTCACAAGGATCGTCCGGATCCCCACCCTCTTTGCTCCATAAATATCCGTAAACAGCTGATCTCCTATAAAGATCGTCCTGTCAAGATCGGTTCCGATCACCTGGCAGGCTTTTTTATAATTTTTCCCAACCGGTTTATGGGCATTTTCTATAAAATCCCCCTCTACTGCTTTGGCAAAGGGCTCTACACGAGGTTTCTGGTTATTGGATACAAAACAGTATCGAAACCCGAGAGCCCTTAGCTTTTCAAACAGTTTCTTTGCCCGGTCATCTGCCGGTGCACCGTGGGGAACAATAGTATTATCGATATCAAAGAGCAGCCCTCTGTATCCTTCTTTGTACAGCTTCTCATAATCGATCCCATACGCAGAATCCAGATATTCATCCGGAAAAAAGCATCTGAACATCTATTCCACCTCAGTCCTTTCCTATCGCTCGCAAAGAGGAATATACTCTGCTTCCGGAAGGACATTCTTATATGCGGGACGGATGATCTTATCCACATTGATAAGCTCTTCCATACGATGTGCGCTCCAGCCTACGATACGTGCAATAGCAAACATCGGTGTGTAGAGTTCCAGCGGCAGATCCAGCATGCTGTAAACAAATCCGCTGTAAAAATCCACATTGGCACTGACACCCTTATAAATCTTACGCTCCTCTGTGATAACCTTTGGTGCAAGACGCTCTACTGCAGCATACAGCTGATAATCCTTCATTCTGCCCTTTTCTCTTGCAAGCTGTTCCACATAGTCTTTAAAGACTTCTGCACGTGGATCTGAAACAGAATAGATCGCATGTCCCATACCATAGATCAGTCCACGTTTATCAAAGGCCTCTTTATGAAGAAGCTTCTTAAGGTATGCACTGATCTCCTCTTCATCACTGTAGTCATGTACATGTTTACGCATATCGTTAAACATTTTTACGACTTTGATGTTGGCACCGCCGTGTTTCGGGCCTTTCAGAGAACCCAATGCTGCCGCAATTGCAGAATATGTGTCTGTTCCGGAAGAAGAAACCACATGAGTGGTAAATGTAGAGTTGTTACCACCGCCATGCTCCATATGAAGGATCAGGGCAATATCCAGGATCTCTGCTTCCAGAGCGGTATATTTCTTATCCGGTCTTAACAGACGAAGGATATTCTCCGCTGTGGAAAGCTCCTTCTTGGGCTGATGGATATAGAGGCTCTTACCCTTCTCATAGTGGTTATAAGCCTGGTACGCATAAACAGATAACAGTGGGAAAACGCTGATCAGGTTGATACACTGACGGAGCACATTCTCCAGTTCAATATTATCCGGGTCTTTGTCGTAGGAATAAAGTGTCAGCACGCTTCTTGACAGAGCGTTCATAATATCTCTGGATGGTGCCTTCATAATGACATCCCTTACAAAATTCCGCGGAAGCATACGCTGGTTCGCAAGAATCCCGGAAAATCCATTCAGTTCTTCCTGATCCGGAAGCTTTCCAAAAAGAAGCAGATAGGTTACTTCCTCAAAGCCGAAGCGCCGGTCATTGATAAAACCATTTGTCAGATCCTTAATGTCATACCCGCGATAAGAAAGCTTACCTGCGCAGGGAACCTCTTTTCCGTCCACGATCTTCGTTGCCTGGACATTGGAGATCTGGGTCAGTCCTGCAAGGACACCCTTTCCATTCAGGTCACGCAAGCCTCGCTTGACATCGTATTTGCCATATAAAGACAGATCCAGTTTGTCATTCTCACGACAGATCTGGGTAAGTTTCTCAATCTCAGGTGTCACTTTCATGTTGAATTTGCTCATCAGTTATTTCCCCTTTCGATTTCTGTTTTATTGCTGTTCGATAACGGTCCCTCCTCATTCCCCTCTCAAGCAATTCTGGTCTTATTTGTATATCCCGGCGTAGCTGGCCGGGATATTTCAGATATATTATAACATTTTTTTCGGTTCCGGTCTATGCCGAAAATATAACCGAATACCTGCTTTACAGTTTATCGGTTATGAGCAGGCAGCGAATGCGGATCGCAAATCTCTTCTTGTCTATCTGCGATCAGACCTGCTTATATGTAGCAAAAAACTCTTTCATCTTCTTCATTGCCTTGTCAAGCTGGCGGATATCCGGCAGATAAACAATACGGAAGTGATCCGGCTGATTCCAGTTGAATCCCTTGCCCGGAACAACAAGCACCTGTTTCTCATGAAGAAAATCCAAAGCAAACTGTTCATCATTGAAAATATTGAATTTCTCAGTATCGATCTTCGGGAATATATAAAATGCCGCATGTGGTTTTACAACGGAAATTCCCGGAATATCATTCAGTGCCTTGTAAATAAAGTCTCTCTGCTCATAAACACGTCCGCCCGGCTGCGTATATTCATTGACACTCTGATATCCGCCAAGTGCAGTCTGTACAATGGACTGTGCCGGAACATTTGAACAGAGACGCATGGAAGAGAGCATATTGATTCCCTCTATATAACCCTTCGCCTTACTTTTTGCACCACTTAAGATCATCCATCCGATGCGGAAACCTGCGATCATATGAGACTTGGACAATCCTGAAAATGTTACACAGAACACATCGGGTGCAAGGGATGCAATCGAAGTATGTTTATATCCATCCATAACAAGACGGTCATAGATCTCATCAGAAAAGATGATCAGCTCATTTTCTCTTGCAATGTCTGCGATCTGTTCCAGGATCTCCTTCGGATATACTGCACCTGTAGGGTTATTGGGATTGATGATAACGATCGCCTTGGTCCTTGGTGTGATCTTGCTCTTGATATCCTCAATATCCGGATACCAGTCAGACTGTTCGTCACAGATATAATGAACTACATTTCCGCCTGCCAGTGTTGCAGTAGCTGTCCACAACGGATAATCCGGAGCCGGGATCAGGATCTCATCCCCGTTATCAAGCAGCGCCTGCATACAGAGGTTGATCAGTTCACTGACACCATTTCCCGTATAAATATCATTAATGGTAACTCCCGGGATCCCGCGAAGCTGTGCATACTGCATGATCGCTTTTCTTGCAGAAAAAATGCCCTTGGAATCGGAATATCCCTGGGAAGTACGAACATTACTCAGCATATCCAGGATCACTTCCTGAGGTGCTGAAAACCCAAACGGATACGGATTACCAATATTCAGCTTCAGAATCTCCATTCCATCTTCTTCCATTCTGGTAGCCTCATCCACAACCGGTCCGCGCA
The DNA here is from genome assembly GCF_052064225.1 of Blautia massiliensis (ex Liu et al. 2021). NCBI lineage: Bacteria > Bacillati > Bacillota > Clostridia > Lachnospirales > Lachnospiraceae > Blautia > Blautia massiliensis (ex Liu et al. 2021). The sequence continues at coordinate 85,461 of NZ_JBQHWA010000004.1, forward strand.
CATCGTACAGCACGTTGTCAAGCTTTGATGATTTCCCGAATGTTCTCATAAAAACCACTCCTCTTCTAATTTTCACTATTATTTAACCATTTTAATTTCATAGTCAAAAAATATTTATTCTATATCATCTCACATTTAGGCTTTCAACGCAAGAAATAAAAATTTAAAAAAAATAAATTTAGCACTTCCCTTTTTTAGCATGTTAATGTATAATAGCACTCGAATTTAGTTTTCAACGCAATTTAATATGTGATGAGGAGGAAACAACAATGTCTTACACAGAAGAAGTTTATGAAAGAGTTGTAGCACAGAATCCTGGCGAGCCAGAATTCCATCAGGCAGTTAAGGAAGTTCTCGATTCCCTTAAAGTCGTAATTGACAAAAATGAGGAAGAGTATCGTAAACTTTCCATCCTTGAGCGTCTTGTAGAGCCAGAGAGGATCATCTCCTTCAAAGTACCGTGGATCGATGACAACGGGACTGTACAGGTTAACAAGGGATATCGTGTTCAGTTCAACAGCGCCATCGGACCATACAAAGGCGGCTTAAGATTCCATCCTTCTGTAAATCAGGGTATCCTGAAATTCCTTGGTTTTGAGCAGATCTTTAAAAACTCTCTTACAGGCCTTCCGATCGGCGGTGGAAAAGGTGGCTCCAACTTCGATCCTAAGGGTAAATCTGACAGAGAGGTTATGGCATTCTGCCAGAGCTTTATGACAGAGCTTTGCAAATATATCGGCGCAGATACAGATGTTCCGGCTGGTGACATCGGTGTCGGCGGACGTGAGATCGGTTATCTCTTCGGACAGTATAAGAGAATCCGTGGCCTTTATGAGGGTGTCCTTACAGGAAAGGGTCTTTCCTTCGGAGGTTCCCTGATCCGTACAGAGGCTACCGGTTACGGTGTTGTATACATGCTCAACGAGATCGCCAAAGCTCACAATGATTCCGTAGAAGGAAAAACAATCGTTGTAACAGGTTCCGGTAATGTAGCTATTTACGCTGTTGAGAAAGCTACTCAGCTTGGTGCCAAGGTTGTTGCAATGAACGACTCCAACGGATACATCTACGATCCGAACGGAATCAACCTTGACGTCGTAAAGGATATCAAAGAAGTAAAACGTGGACGTATCAAAGAATATGCAGACCGTGTTGAGGGTGCTACCTACACTGAGGGACTTGGCATCTGGAATATCAAATGTGATATCTACCTTCCATGCGCTACTCAGAACGAGCTTGGTCTTGACGGAGCTAAAACACTGGTTGCAAATGGCTGCAAATACGTCGTTGAAGGTGCAAACATGCCTACTACTCTTGATGCAACAACATACCTTCAGGAGAACGGTGTTCTCTTCATGCCTGGTAAAGCCGCAAACGCTGGCGGTGTTGCCACATCTGCACTTGAGATGAGCCAGAACTCCATGAGACTTTCCTGGACAAGAGAAGAGGTTGATGAGAAACTCCACAACATCATGATCGATATCTTCCACAAAGCTGATGACGCTGCTAAACGTTACGGTATGGAAGACAACTATGTTGTAGGTGCAAACATCGCCGGCTTCGAAAAAGTTGTTGACGCTATGAAAGCTCAGGGTATTGTTTAATTAAGTTTCCTGAATCATTAATGTATATTTATAGCAGGGACCGCAGAGGATTTTTCCCAGGCGGTTCCTGTTTTTTTGTATCCACTTTTACGATCTCTGAAAAATCAAACATTCATGTTTCAAAAAAAGGCCGGTTGTCTTTTGACAATCGGCCTGAAATCTCCTGCATTTGCGGTCTATTCATTTAATCTCTTAATTGATCAGCTTCTTCAGCTCATCCATAAAGGTACTGACATCTTTAAACTCTCTGTATACAGACGCAAATCGTACATACGCCACCGCATCCAGATCCTTCAGATGCTCCATAACGATCTCTCCGATCTTGGTACTGCTGATCTCACGGTCTTCTGACCGGAAAATATCTCCTTCTATGGAATCGATCATCTCTTCCACTCTCTCAATGGGAATGGGGCGCTTATAGCAGGCACGAAGAACACCATCCTGGATCTTGGAACGTTTATAGCTTTCCCGGTTCTGATCCTTCTTGATCACAGTCAGCGGAATCGTTTCCACCTTCTCATAAGTTGTAAAACGCTTTCCGCAAGCATCACAGAGACGGCGGCGGCGGATGGAATTGGTATCCTCTACAGGTCTGGAATCTACAACTCTTGTATTATCCTGGTTACAGAACGGACATCTCACAGAACTCTCCCCCTTTCCGGATCAGTAAATCATTACTAAATTCGTTTTTATTATAAAATAAATGCACATAATGTGTCAATAATCGGACTTGCATAAATTTTACAGATTTTCCATAAAATCATACCAGGTGATGAATTTATGCGCATCTGTGAGCTGAAACAAAAAGAAGTGATCAATATCCATACCTGCCGCAGTCTTGGCTGCCCTCTTGATGTGGAATTCTGCTGTGAAACCGCACGTCTGAAAGCCCTGATCATGCCGGAACCGGGAAAATTTTGCTGGTGTTTTTCCAAAGAAAATGAATATTCCATTCCATGGGACTGCATCCGCCAGATCGGCGAAGATATCATCCTTGTTGATTTCCGTAATGAAAAACTGCTGTCCGGAGAATAAATACCTCCTTATTGTCAAGGCCCTTTATTTTTTATATTTTCCCTGAAAAAGTATATTTCAACCGCCCTCTGAGAATCATCTTAATGTACTGACAAGACAAGGAGGATTCTAAGATGGCACTGAATAAAGTTGAAATCTGCGGAGTAAATACCTCAACCCTTCCCGTTCTCGATCAGGAAGAAAAGGCGGAGCTCTTTAAAAGAATCAAAGCTGGCGATGAAGAAGCCAGGGAATTGTACATCAAAGGCAATCTGCGGCTTGTTTTAAGCGTGATCCGGCGTTTTCAGAACAGCAGTGAAAATCCGGATGACCTTTTTCAGATCGGCTGCATCGGCCTGATCAAAGCGATCGATAATTTCGACACCACTCTTCAGGTAAAATTTTCCACCTATGCAGTTCCCATGATCATCGGAGAGATCCGAAGATATCTCCGTGATAACAACAGCATACGGGTCAGCCGTTCTCTGCGGGATATCGCTTACAAAACCATCTATACCCGGGAAAACTATATGCGGCAGCATCTCAAAGAGCCTACCATTGCAGAAATCGCTGATGAGATCGGTATTGACAAGGAAATGATCGTCTATGCCATGGATGCGATTCAGAGCCCGGTAAGCCTTTTTGAGCCCGTGTATTCCGAAGGCGGAGATACCCTATATGTTATGGATCAGATCAGTGATAAAAAGAACCTGGAAGAAAACTGGGTGGAGGATATTTCTCTTCGGGATGCCATGAACCGGCTTGGAGAGCGTGAACGTCACATTATCGATCTCCGCTTCTACGAGGGAAAAACCCAAATGGAGGTAGCTGATGAGATTGGTATCTCCCAGGCTCAGGTCAGCCGACTGGAAAAACATGCTCTTCGCAGTATGCGAAACTATCTCCGGAATTGATCCATCTCTCTTCAGACAAAAAGCTGCAGCAGAATATCTGTTATCCTGCCGCAGCTTTTATCTCTTATTTCAGCGCTTTCTCAATTTCTTCGATCACGATCCGAAGCGCCTTCAGCCTTGCATATTTCTTATCTACGGATTCCAGAATGTGCCATGGTGCATAAGCAGTGCTGGTTTTCTGAAGCATCTCATCTACTGCTGTTTCATACTGATCCCATTTTTCACGGTTTCTCCAGTCCTCATCCGTGATCTTCCACTGTTTTTCCGGATTGCTCTGGCGGTCGTTGAACCTGGCAAGCTGGGTGTCCTTATCAATGTGGACCCAGAATTTCACGATCACAGCGCCCCAGTCAGAAAGCTCCTTCTCAAATTCATTGATCTCATTGTAGGCACGTCTCCAGTCATTCTCGCTGCAGAAGCCCTCCAGACGTTCTACCATCACTCTTCCGTACCACGTCCGGTCAAAGATGGCAATGTGACCATCCTTGGGAAGCCTTGTCCAGAAACGCCACAGATAATGACGGGCTTTTTCATGAGGCTCCGGACTTGCGATAGGATGTACCTCAAATCCACGGGGATCAAGAGCCTCCGTGATCCTCTTGATATTTCCTCCCTTTCCGGCAGCATCCCAGCCTTCATAGGTGATGATCACAGGCACTCTTTTTCGGTAAAGACGGTTATGCAGGCTTCCAAGCTTTGCCTGCAGTTCCTTAAGCTCAGCCTTGTACTCTTCATCCCCCACTTCTTTTCCATCCAGAGGAATCTCGCTTAATCTGGGCATCTCCACCAGAGGAAAAACATTCTGCAGGATCGGCACTGCATGTTTGCTGTTTTCCATGGCAACCTCTATATTGCTGATCATGGTTTCCAGTACCTGCAGTTCTGCCCACTTCCGGTCACCGGCATCGACAATATACCATGGAGCCGCAGATGTATTGGTATCCTGCATATACTGGTCGAAAATCTTTCTGCACTTCTTATAATGATCATTCTGCCAGAGATCATATTCATTGACTCTCCATCTGGTATCCTTGCTTTCCAGAAGGATGCCCATACGTTTTTCCTGTTCTTTCCGGTCGATCTGCATAAAAAATTTCAGGAGTACATATCCATTATCCGTCAGCTGACGTTCAAATCTCCGGATACTGTCAATCCGTTTTGAATAATTGTCACCCTTCAGCTTTTTATCCATACGTTCACGACAGGTCTGATCCATCCATCCTGAATCCAGGAATGTAAACTTGCCCGCTTCCGGGATTTCCCTGAAATATCGGCAAAGAAATGGTTTCCGAAGGTCTTCCTCTGTAGGTGCTGACATAGTCGCAACTTTGAAGAAACGAGGATCGATATTCTTGATCACCTTACTTATGGTACTTCCTTTTCCGGAAGCTCCCCAGCCTTCAAACAGCACGATCACCGGAATCTTATGCTCTTTCAGAGCCATCTGCAATTCATATAATCTGGTTCTTGCAGCGCTTAAACGCACTTTGATATCCTCTTTTTCCGGAATCTGTTCCGGGTTCCAGTTTTTCAACATCTTCATCGTCCTTCCTTGAATTTTTTGAATATTCATATTATACCACAGAAGATCTTATTTTACGATAATTTTTACATAATTTTAACCTTTAGCCTCACAAAAGCAAACAAATTGCACAACAAAAATCATTCATAAGCATCGAAAATCTTTTTAACCTCTTGACATTTTTGTCGCCGCTTCATAAAATAGACGCTGATTGTTATTTTTTTAACTTCATAAAAAAGCAGTGCCTGAAAACTGTTGAAATAATAAAGATCAAGGAGCCGATCATGAAACTCACAGAAAAACTTCTGCAGAAAATGGAACAGAAAAAAGAACTCTATGGCGATGGCATCATCATGCCGGACGGGGATTACCGTCTGATCCAGGATGGACACTTAAAAACTCTCATGTCCCTTCTTCCATATACAGAAAACGAAATCTGGAAAATGATCCCCGATGATGATTCCGCACTTTTCTGGCTGGTAGAAAAAACAAGCTGCGTACTGACCGATGTCAATTCCACGATCGGAATGAAGATGACCCCCGCACAGCAGAAAACCTACGAAGCACTTTCCAGTCGCGGGATCATCTCTGATGAATATTATGATCTTACCAAACAGCGGGAAAAAGTAAAAGCTGCCCGGGCTAACGCCTGAGCAGCTTTTATTTATATCTGTCAGTCCTCATACCCTTCCAGAAAAGAATGTTTCACTCCATCTTTTTTGTATGCGATAACTGTATGAAGATTAACATTTTCCACACTTCGGAAAATATTACTTTCTACATGTGGATTTACCTTCTTAAGTTCTGCGATCAGATTCTTGATCTCCATTCTCTTGGAAACACTGGTACCATCTGTACGGCAGGTAGTACAGGTATCGGTAAATTTACATGCACACTGGATAAAATGAAGGTCATTATAATCTCTCCAGTGTTTGATATCTGCCTCCCGGATCAGATACATAGGACGGATCAGCTGCATTCCCTCAAAATTTGTACTATGGAGCTTCGGCATCATAGTCTGTACCTGCGCTCCGTAAAGCATTCCCATCAGGATCGTCTCGATCACATCATCATAGTGATGTCCAAGAGCGATCTTGTTGCAGCCAAGCTCCTTTGCCTTGCTGTAAAGATAGCCCCTTCTCATACGGGCACAGAGATAGCATGGGGATTTTTCTATATTATAAACCGCATCGAAGATCTCAGTCTCAAACACTGTGATCGGAATCCCGAGAAGCCTGGCATTGTGCTCGATCACCGCACGGTTTGCCTCATTATATCCCGGATCCATCACAAGAAACACCAGTTCAAAGGGAAACTTGTTATGACGCTTCAGTTCCTGGAACAGTTTGGCCATCAGCATAGAATCCTTACCACCGGAAATACAGACTGCTATCTTATCTCCCGGCTTCACCAGCTCATAATCGTTGATTCCCCTGGCAAATCTGGAAAAAAGCTGCTTATGGAACTTTTTGCGGATACTCAGCTCGATATCCTTCCGCCGCTGTTCCATTGCATCATTTTCCTCTTCTTCACTGTCCTCTTTACCGGATTCTTTCTGCATCTGCTGAAAAAGCCATCCTGTATATCCACCTTTCAGGCTCAGTGCGGGAATTCCTTTTTCCCGGAGCAGCTCTGCACCCTCCTGGCTGAAAAGCCCTCTTGTACAGTAAAGGACCGGTATCTTATCCCCCCTCAGTTCTTCTGCCCGCTCTTCCAGTTCCTGTTCCGGAACTGAGATTGCTCCCGGGATCATTCCATATTCTACAGTTACTTTATCACGGGTATCTATCAGAAGATATTTCCCCCGTTCTTTCTCTATCTGGTCAAAAGAAATCTCCAGTGTTTCTTCATTCATACTGCTATTATTCCTTTCCTTACATTTTCAAAGTTTCTGGTTCATATTGTAAGCCTTCCCGTCAAAAACCTCAAGAAGATTTTCCCGAAGGTTCCCGCGTTATTAGAATGCTGCTGTTCACTTTGTTCTCAACAACCCAGCCTGTACTTTTTTCTGAAAATCAGTTATAATATTTTTGTTTGTAAAAAAATTTTCACCAAGGAGGATACCGGAAATGAAAACACAGAATCAGACTATGCTCTCTGAGAATACACTGACATCCCGGCCCACAGATATTATTGCGGGATTTCCTGTACGTCCCGGGTTTTTTGAATTAAATGGCGCTACTCCTCTTTCCAACGGAGTCAACTTTACCGCACATACCCGCCACGGTACATCCTGCGAGCTTCTTCTTTTCCACTCCGGAGAAGAGGAACCCTTCGCAGTCCTTCCTTTTCCCAATGCCTGTCGTATCGGTGATGTCTACTCCATGATCGTCATGGGACTGGACATCGAAGATCTGGAGTACGGCTACCGCATTGACGGTCCTTACGAACCGGAAAAGGGTCACATCTTCGATAAGACAAAAGTTCTTCTTGATCCTTATGCCAAAGCCGTTGCCGGTCAGCGTGAATGGGGCCAGCAAAAGATCGGAAGCTATCATGCCCGTGTGGTACGTGATTCCTTTGACTGGGAAGACATGCCGCAGTCCACCCGTAAGATCAGTGACCTGATCATCTATGAGCTTCACGTCCGCGGCTTTACACAGGATTCTTCTTCCGGTGTTATGCACCCGGGAACCTTTGCCGGTCTTCGTGAAAAGATCCCTTATCTCAAGGAACTGGGGATCAACGCCGTAGAGCTGATGCCGATCTTCGAGTTCGACGAGAATATGAATGCCCGTACTGTAAATGGCAAACGGCTTCTGGAATACTGGGGATACAATTCTGTCAACTTCTTTTCTCCAAACACCAGCTATGCTTCCAAGCCGGAGCATAACTGTGAGGGAACTGAGCTGAAAGAGCTGATCCGTGAGCTCCACGAAAATGGCATCGAAGTAATTCTTGATGTTGTATTCAATCATACCGCCGAAGGAAACGAGCTGGGAAAAACCTTCTGCTTTAAGGGCTTTGACAATAAGGTTTATTATATGCTGACTCCAGAGGGAAATTACTACAATTTCAGCGGATGTGGAAATACTCTGAACTGTAACCATCCCATTGTACGTCAGATGATCCTTGAATGCTTACGTTACTGGACCATCAACTACCGTGTGGACGGCTTCCGCTTCGATCTTGCCAGCATTCTCGGACGCCATGAGGACGGTTCTCCACTTAACAATCCGCCCCTTCTGGAGCTTCTCGCTTATGATCCGGTCCTTAGAAATGTCAAACTGATCGCAGAAGCCTGGGATGCCGGCGGGCTGTATCAGGTTGGTTCTTTCCCTGCCAGCCGCAGATGGGCTGAATGGAATGGCCGTTACCGTGACTGCCTCCGTTCCTTCCTGAAGGGAGATTTCTGGAATGCCTGGGACGCTGCATGGAGTATTTCCGGTTCCGGTGATCTGTACGGAGGCTTTTATTCTGATCATAATGACAATTATGCAGGATACAATTCCTGTGTCAATTTCCTTACCTGCCACGATGGCTTCACCATGTATGATCTTTATTCCTACAATGAAAAACACAACGAAGCAAACGGCTGGAATAACACCGACGGTTCCAACGATAACCGCAGCTGGAACTGTGGAGAAGAGGGCGATTCCACCAACCCCGAAGTGCTTTCCCTCCGCTTCCGCATGATACGAAATGCCTGTGCTGTACTGATGTCCAGCCGCGGAACCCCGATGTTCCTTGCAGGTGATGAATTCGGAAACACAAAACACGGAAATAACAATACCTACTGTCAGGATAACGAAACCTCATGGATCAACTGGAAGCTTCTGGAGAAAAATCACGATCTTTTTGAATTTTTCAAATTTATGATCCGGTTCCGTAAAGACCACCCTGTTATCTCCCGGAAGCTTCCAAACGCAGTATGCGGTATGGAAAATATCCACACCCATAACATTGACGCAAGGGATGTGACCATTCCAAGAGATGCCCACACCTTCGCTGTAAGCTTTGCAGGCTATGATAAGAGCAAAGGCACTGATGACCTGATCTACATTGTGATCAACGCATACTGGGAGGACGTAACGGTCACACTTCCGGAGCTTGCCCGTCCCGGTGCATGGTATCTCTGTGTCAACACGTTCGGTGACGGAAATGGCCGTTATTTCTACGAAAAAGGCCAAGAGCCACGCATTGAACACGATTTCTGTATGCGGCCCAGATCCGTTGCCATCTTTACCGGCCGCAATTATTAGAATTTATATCAGGGGCAAAATTCTTTTTGTCCCTGTCTGAAAGAAATGGAGTATTTTGAATGGAATTAAAAAACAGAACTTTGTCCAATTTTGCAGAACTTGTAGAAACAGGTGAATGTAAAAAATTCCGCGGTCGTCTGAAGACAGGCATCGACCTTGGTACTGCCAATACCGTTCTTGCCGTTGTCGACCGGAATAACCGTCCCATAACCGGAATTTCCGCACCATCCCATGCGATCCAGGATGGAGTGATCGTCAATTACTATGAATCTGTCCAGCTTGTGACAAAGCTAAAAAATGAGCTGGAGGAAAGGCTTGGCACAGAACTTACTTACGGTGCTGCTGCCATCCCTCCGGGAGTTTCTGAAGGCAGTGTCAAAAGCATCGGCTATGTTCTGGAGGGTGCCGGTTTCGAGGTTACAAATATCGTGGACGAGCCTACTGCCGCAGCTGCTGTCCTTAAGATCACAGACGGTGCTGTTGTGGATGTGGGTGGCGGCACAACCGGTATCAGCATCCTGAAAGACGGAAAAGTTATCTACACCGATGATGAGGCTACTGGCGGCAGCCATATGACCATGACAGTCGCCGGTCACTATAAGATCCCTTATGAGGAAGCCGAAGTATTGAAAACTACTCCGGAAAAAGAAGACGAAATTTTCCCTGTGATCAAGGCCACTGTAGAAAAAATGGCTGTGATCACCGAGAAATTTCTAAAGGGCTATCAGGTTCCGGCTGTTTATGTAGTTGGCGGTTCTTCCATGTTTAAGGAATTTACTACCGTTTTTGAAAAGAGGCTGAAGCTTCCGGTATACCGTCCGGTCCATCCGCTTCTTGTTACGCCCCTTGGCATCGCATATCACTGTGAGCTGCCAAAAATCTGAGCTCTTCCCGGTCTGGTCCTACGATTCTCCAGAAGGCAAACAACCTCCACTGAATCGGTGAGCGGGAACATATCAACCGGCTGCATCTTCTTTACCAGGTAATCTCTCTTAGTAAGGCAGGCAAGATCTCTTGCCAGGGTTTCCGGGTTGCAGGATACATAAACAATTTTTTCCGGTGAAAGAGTCAAAAGGGAGTGAAGGAATTTACGGTCACTTCCGGAACGTGGCGGATCCATGAGAACAACCTCCACCTTCTCTCCCTCTGCTGCCATTCCTTCCATAAACCATCCTGCATCTCCCGGAACAAAACGAACATTACGGATCTTGTTCTCCCTTGCATTCATTCTGGCATCACGGATAGCATCACGGTTCAGTTCTACACCAATGACATCCCTGGCATTTCCGGAAGCGATGATCCCGATAGTACCTGTGCCGCAGTAAGCATCGATCACCTTCTCTTTTCCTGTCATTGCCGCAAACTCCATAGCCTTTCCGTAAAGTACTTCTGTCTGCACAGGATTTACCTGATAAAAAGAAGATGGAGAAATACGGAAGGTCAGTCCCATAAGTCGATCTTTGATGAATCCCGGTCCGTAAAGTACGATATTGCGGTCTCCAAGTACCATGCTTGTCTGTCTGTCATTGACATTGAGAACCACCGTAGTGATCTCCGGATGCTCTTTACGGAGAGCTTTTACAAAGTTATTCTTAGATGGAAATATTGGAGAAACCGTAACTAATACCACCATGATCTCTCCTGTGGAAAAGCCTCTCCGCACAAGCACATGGCGGAGAAGTCCATATCCTGTATCCTCATCATAGGTCTTGATCTTAAAGGATTTCAACATACCACGTATGGTACGGATGATCTCCTGACTTTTTTTATCTTCGATCATACAGTCATCTACGGAAACGATCCTATGACTCTTCTCCTCATAAATCCCGGAAATTACGTTTCCCTTCCGGTCACGGCCAAAAGCTGCATGAACTTTGTTTCTGTAATAATAGGGATCTTCCATTCCAATGATCGGCTCTACTTTTCCGAATTTTTTCAGAAGGCCTTCTGTAATTCTCTGTTTCCTGCGAAGCTGCTCCTGGTAGGATACACCCTGATAACGGCAACCGCCGCACTTCTTCGCAACTGAACAGACAGTCTCTTTCTGTTCCATTTTTATCTCTCCTCTTTTATGGGCACAAAAAAGATGTTCCCAGTTATTTTCACTGAGAACATCTTATCAGACCTTTTCTTTTTTTACAAGAAAATCCTTGGCCTACTCCTGATATGGCTCATTAAATACAAGAATATGTCTCTTCACATTCTCGTAAGTACCCTGGACCATAGCCTCATTGAGGTCAAAGAAATTATGCTTGTCTGTTGATTCCATATATTTCTCCACATGAGCTGTCAGGCTGTTAAAGCTTGCTGTGGCAATATTCACCTTACGGATGCCAAGAGAGATCGCCCTCTGGAAATCTTTATCAGTGATACCACTGCCGCCATGAAGAACCAGCGGAATATCCACTTTCTCATGGATCTTCTCCAATACATCAAAAGCAAGCGTCGGCGCTACCGGATAATTACCATGGGCATTCCCGATGGCAACTGCAAGCGCATCAATACCTGTCTCTCTTGCGTAAACGACCGCATCATCCGGATCTGTGCAGCGGATACCGTGGTCACAGCTTCCATCCTCACTTCCGCCCACAAGTCCAAGCTCAGCCTCAACTGTAGCGCCGTATTTACGTGCTTTCTCCACAACGGCCTTTACTCTGGCGATGTTTTCCTCAAAAGGAAGCGTAGAAGCATCCAGCATAACCGATGTAAAGCCAAGCTCCAGAGCCTTGTCAACCGTCTCAAAAGTAAGACCATGATCCAGATGGACAGCCACATCCACCTTAGCCTCCTTTGCAGCCTGTACCATCATCGGTCCCATCAGGTGAAGCGGAGAATTTTTCAAACGCACCTCCGCGATCTGAAGGATGATCGGAGTATCCAGTTCTTCTGCTGCGCGGATCGCACCTCTTACCATTTCCATATTACCAACACTGAAAGCACCGCAGCCAATATTTTTCTCTTCGGCACGTCTCAGCAGATCTTTCATTTTCACAAGTGCCATGATTCGGCCCTCCTGTCCTGTTTATCGTACACTGTTTGCATCTTCTTACAGAAAAAAGCGGTGTCAAAGCACTACTGGCTGATACCGCTTTTTCTATGCAAAGCGTACATCTTTATTCCGCTTAACTGTACATCAGCATGCACCTATTTCCCTGTCGTAATTATAAGCCTGTCTTCTCAGCAATGAATTTTCTTGCACGGATCGCATACTCAAGCGGATTAGCCTTAGCCGGATCCTGCTCAGCCTCAACAACCATATATCCTTCGTAGCCTGCATCCTCGAGAACCTTGAAGATCGGATCATAGTTGATGCATCCATCTCCCGGAATCGTGAAGGCACCGGCTCTTACGCCTGCAAGGAAGCTCATGTTTTCTTTCTTAACCTGCTCAACAACTTCCGGACGGATATCCTTCAGATGAACATGTTTGATCCTGTGAACATATTTCTTTACAACCTCAAGAGGATCCTCTCCACAGTATGTAAAGTGACCGGTATCAAAAAGAAGACTTACATATTCAGGATCTGTATTCTCCATCATACGGTCAACCTCAGCAAGGCTCTGTACAACAGTACCCATATGATGATGGAAAGTAAGAGCAATACCATACTCCTCTTTTGCGATCTTACCAAGCTTGTTCATTCCTGTGCAGAAGATATCCCACTCTTCGTCATTCATCTCATATTTATGTCCGAAAACCGGGGTATCCATCTGGCCCTGAACACTGTGGCTCTGCTCAGATGCGCCGATCACTTTCGCACCCATAGCTTTCAGGAAAGTAAGCTGTGCACGGAACTCCTTCTCAACCTCCTCAAACGGTTTGGTGATCAGGAAACTTGAGAACCACTGGTTACAGATCTCAACACCACGAAGCTCAAGAGCCTTCTTAAGAACCTCAGGATCCTTCGGATACTTGTTACCCACCTCGGAGCCTGTGAAACCGGCAAGAGCCATCTCACTGACGCACTGCTCAAAAGTATTCTCTTTGCCAAGATCCGGCATATCATCATTTGTCCATGCAATTGGTGCAATACCAAGCTTTACTTTATTCTTATCAAACATTGGTCAATTCTCCTTTTTTATTTGAATTATTCCATAATCTCAGAAATCTTAACCGGTCTGTGCTCCTCGCTGGATTTCTTAGCTGCAAGACCCATTAATACCGGCTTCAGACCATCATAAACATTAAGAGGTGTCTCTTTGTCATTAACGATCGCATCAATAAATGCTGCAACCTCTTTACCATAAGCGTCCATGTATCTCTCAAGGAAGAAGAACATCGGCTTCTCACCTGTAACACCCTCAGCATTGCTGATCACTGTGGAAGACTGGCTGTCATTGGAAATAGCAGCCATACCATCAGAACCGAAAACCTCAGCTCTCTGATCATAGCCATAAGAAGCTCTTCTGCAGTTATCGATAACAGCAATAGCACCATTCTCCATCTGAAGAGTGATAACAGCTGTATCAACATCCCCAGCCTCACCAATAGCCGGATCAACCAGATTTGCGCTCTGAACATAAACCTCTGTAGCATCGCAGCCTGCAAGATAACGAACCATATCGAAATCATGAATTGTCATATCCAGGAACATGCCACCGGAAACCTTAACATAATCAATGCTAGGCGGCTCAGGATCGCGGGAAGTGATCTTGATGATCTCCGGTTTACCAACCTTACCAGCTGCAACAGCCTGCTGAAGAGACTCAAAGTTATGGTCGAATCTTCTGTTAAAACCAACCTGATATTTCAGATTTGTGCCCTCAAGAGCATCGATAACCTCTTTGATCTTGGCAATGTCATGATCGATCGGTTTCTCACAGAAAACATGCTTGCCAGCCTTGATAGCCTCTACAGAAATCGGAGAATGAGTATCTGTAGAAGAACAGATCAGAACTGCTGAAATCTCAGGATCATTGATGATTTCCTTATAATCCTTAGTCGTGTGCTCAACACCCATGCTCTTAGCCCATGCAGCAGTCTCATCATTTAAGAAAGGATCTGCAACCGTCTTGATCACCGCATCCGGCACCCTTGTTGTGATACTGGTAATATGAACTCTACCAATTCTACCTGCTCCGATAATACCAACTTTAATCATAGTTTTGATCTCCTTTTGATTTATTTTCCCAATGTAATCTCTTTGCGTGTCCGAACACGCTCTTTATGCTTAATATAATATCATCGCAACACACAAATCGCAACCCCTAATATTGTACAATATTACCATCTTTTTTCTATTAAAAATGACGAGAACTATTTTTAGCCACAATATGTAATATTTTTAGGTCAACTTCACCGAAAATATCTCCAACACATTCCCATACAATCACCCTAATCATCCCACACCCCACCCCCTCCCAACATTCAGCACAGCATCACAGCTCACATCCCTTCAAACATCCAGAGCAGCATCACAGCTCACATCCCTTCAAACATCCAGCACAGCGCCGATGCCACACCCCTTCCAGCATCCAGCGCAGCGCCGATGCCCAAACTCTCCCTGCAAACAGGCGCAAACTCAGCCCTTGCAGTCGTCCAGCGCAGCGCTGACGACCCACAACCTATCGTCAAACGACATTTTTTCTCGCTGGAAGCACCAGCCGCGGAAGGGGATGCTGTCTGGCTCTGCTTCTGCAGGAGGGGAGCTGATTCTTGGACGGCGGGAATCTGCGTTGTTTTTCAAAAGTCCGCTGTCTGAGCGGCAGCAGGCCGAGAGTTCGGACTTTTGAAAAACGCTTTTAGCAGATTTCCGGCGTCCTAGAAGTCAGCCCCCGACGAAGCCGCAGACCAGACAGCATCCCCTTCCGCGGCGTCCCTCCGCACAAAAAAAGGAGACACCCCACTTCAGTGTCTCCCCTCCGGAATCGTATACTCATTCCTTATATATATTTCCGTAAAAATCTTCGCCCTCTCCGGCGCTTCCCCATTAAACAGCAGCCGGAACAAAATCATCACCGGCTCATACCCCTGTATCCTGGCATCCTGCCCGATCAGGAAATGAATAAACCCTTCCCTCATCAGCTCATAATTCCGCCCCATAAAATCATTGGCAACCATCTTCACCCGACCAGCTTTCCCCGCTCCGGCGATTGCCTCACACACCCCCTCCTCACCATGAGAAGTAAGATATATCCCGTCAAGATCCGGAACATCCTTAAATATCCCTTCCGTAATCTCCCTGGCCCTGCCATTCTCCTCAAAGCAATACTCCGGCCCAATGATCTCAATCCCAGGATACTTCCGCGCAATTTCCTCACGGAATCCAACCACCCTGCTGCTCAGAGAAGTATTGGTACTATAGCCGGAAATCACAGCAACCTTTCCTTTTCCACCGGTCAGCTCCCCCATAAGCCCCGCAGCCGCACGGCCACACTGCACACCGTTCTGCCCTACAAAGCAAAGCCGTTTCGTATCCTCCACATCCGAAGTAAACGTCACCACCGGGATCCGAAATTCCTCCACAAACCGGTCAATTTCCCTTTTCACACGTTCCTCATCCAAAGGAACCATGGCAATACCACTAACCTCTTCCATCCGCATCTTCTCCATGGCGAGAATAACATCCTCCGCATTCTGATGCTCGATCTTATGGACCAGGACTGTACCACCAAGATTATCCACCTCAGCGCACGCCTCCTGGATTCCCTTCAGAACTTCTTTCATAAAAGGTGTTTCCGCACCCTGCAGGATCACGCCGATCTTAATATTATTTCTGCTCATGGATAGAGCACGGCCCAGTTGATTCGGCTTATACCCCATCTCATCAGCGATGGCACGGATCCTCTCAGCAACCTCCGGACGGATCCTGCCCCTGTTATTTAACGCTCTGTCAACAGTACCTCTGGAAACACCGGCAGCTTCCGCGATCTGCCTTATAGTAACTCCCATACTAAGCACCTCTTTCTATGATAATCCGGATTCTTTTCTGTATTCCGCAGGACTTAAGCCCGTAAACTTCTTAAATGTCTTGGAAAAATAATGATAATCTCCAAATCCGGAACGCAACGCCACATCCTTAACTTTACAGTTCGTCTCTGAAAGAAGCTTCTTTGCACAGTCGATCCGAAGCTCCTGCACATAATTGGAAAAACCGATCTTCATCTCCTGTTTGAAAAGATAACTGAGATAAGCAGGATTTACCTCCGCCGCATCTGCTGCATCCTGAAGGCTGATCGGCGATTCATAATGTTCCCGGATAAACTCCAGTGCTTTTTTCACAGCAGCAGAGATCCCCTCCGGAACAGCATCCTCTTCCCCCACAAAAAGCTGCGAAATACAGGCACTGCCCTTTTCCCTGAATTTCTCAAAGCTTTCGATATCTCCATACCAGATGGGCTCTTTCTCAATTCCGGCTGTCTGATTCAATTTCTTAAGCCACTGTACCAAAAGTCTTCCATCGGTATAGCGATCCTGACAGTCAGCGAGAACCTGTGTCCAAAGCTCCTCCGCTTTCTTTCGGTCTTTCCCTGCCTTCAGCTTGGAAATCTGCCCTTCCAGCTTCTCAGCACTTTCCGGCAGAACACTGTCCGCCTTCTTCCGCCCTTCAAAATAAAGGATCTCTTTTTTCTCATAAAAATGCAGCTTCATCATTTCTCTGGCCTGCTGATAAGCCTGGCGGATCCCATCCTCTCCCATGCAGACACTGCTGACACTGATACCAAAATCACAAAGATCCTCCTGACAGTGCCGGTAGCAGATTGCTGCTGCCTCAGTCAGTCTCTGCTGCATAGCCGATGTCCTGCAGTCTCCGGAAAGATCAAGAAAACAGCAAAAAATCCCTGCGCCAAGATAGACCACTTCCGCAAATTCACTTTCTGTCCCAAGAAGCTCCTCCGTACGTTCCAGCAGTCTGTGACGGAAATGATGGGAATACTGTTCCACTTCCAGCGGCGTCCATTGTCTTTCCCTCTCCGCCCAGTTCTCCATAAACATACAGATCACAGCACTGTTAAAATATTTCCCGGCGATTCCGGCTTCCACACGCTTTTCCTCACGTGCCTGATTTTTCAGCATCCCCGAGATCAGTCCGTTAAAAAAATAATACTTCAGAGCGTGACTTCCCAGATGGATCAGCTTTCTCGTCCGTGCCTGTTCCTGACTTTTTTCTCTGCGCTTCTCGATCAGCCGGGCTGATTTTTCCAGAGTATCATAAAGACTATCCTCGTCCAAACTGTTCTTTAATACATATTCATCCGCCCCAAGGCGCATGGCCTCTTTTACATATTCAAAATCATCATGACAGCTGAGCACGATAATATAGATATCCCTGTTTTCCTCACGGATCTTTCTGATCAGCTCAATTCCATCCATCACAGGCATGGTAAGATCCGTCACAAGAACATCGATTTTTTCTTTCTGAAGGAATCCATAAGCTTCCTCCCCGTCTTCTGCATCATCCACGATCTCATATCCTGCTTTTTCCCAGGAATCCAGGGTTTTGAGATAGCTCCTTACAAGAAAATCATCATCTGCCACCAGTGTTCTGTACATTAATTTTTTCTCCCTTCTTCAGGCATATCATAGATCGCAGGCAGAAATACCGTGACCTCCGTACCGTTTCCACTGCTTACGTATTCCATTCCTCCCTGTGTCCCGTAATAAAGCTCCAGGCGTTCTTTTACATTTGGAATCCCCACTGCGGAAAGTCCGTTTGTTTTTTTTGCATGACTGTTAAAAAGATCTCTGATCTGCTCTTTTGTCATTCCTCTGCCGTTATCCTTTACTATGAGGATCAGCTTTCCTTCACTTACGTTTCCGCTGATCCAGATTTTTCCTGTTTGCCGTTTGATGTCGATCCCGTGAAGAAGAGCATTCTCCACAAGCGGCTGAAGAATCAGTCTCGGAATATAGCACCGGTATGCTTCCTCAGAGATCTCATATTTCACCTGAAAGCTTCCCTGATAGCGAAAATCCTGCAGATGGATATAATTTTTCAGTATATGGATCTCATCGGCAACAGAAAGGAAGCTTCCCTTTTTGTTGATACTGGCCTGCAGAAGCTCCACGAAATCTCCAATAAGCCCCGCCAGCTCTTTTTCCCCTTTCAGAAATGCCGCAAATTTGATGGAGTTCAATGTATTATACATAAAATGCGGTGTGATCTGATACTGCAGTGCTTCCAGCTCTGCATCTTTTTTCTGCTGTTCCTCTTCGATCACCTGGGCGATCAGAGCTTCGATATAATCCAGCATGTGGTTGAATTCTTTTCCGAGGGTTCCGATCTCATCAGCAGTAGTCACTTCTGTACGGAGGCTCAGATCTCCCTCACCAACCTTCTCAACCGTGCCAGTCATGGATCTGAGCGGTCCGCAGACTACTCTGGAGAGCCACAGTGCCAGCAGCACAGCTGCCACAAAAACTGCACCAAATATTCCGATCAGAAAGAGCCGCATCCGGGAAAGTCCGCTTAAAACTTCTTTTTTCGGTACCTCCAGATATAATCCGCAGTCTGAAAAGCTACCTCTGCTGAAAAAAGAGATCACACCGTTTTTTTCTGCATAGCCTTCCATTTTTGGAATATTCTGGTCTGTAATCTCCGGAAATGTTTTTCCAATGTCACTGTAATCTCCGGATGTCACGATTTCATCATTTCTGTCTACCAGAACTATTCTGGTGATCTTTTCATCATTGACAGCTTCCAGATATTCGTAATAAATTGCCCGTTCCCTGATATCTGCGACAACATACCCCAGAATCTCTCCGTTATCATCCTCTACCTTCTGGATCACAGAAAGAAAGCTGCCGCCTTCATGGATCGGAGATTCCACAAGAACCGGAAAGGAATCCAGTTCCTGTATTTTTTCCAATTCCTCGATATGTTCTCCTGAAATCCCCTGCTTGTTTACCGGAAATTCCTCAGAAGTCACAGCCATTTTTTTGTCTGGAAAGACAAAGTAAAGGGAGTTGATATCTTTATATTCCCGACTGTGTTCCCGGAGAAGCCCGGCCATATTTTCCAGGCTGTTTTCATTTCCTGTACAGCTGTAGTCCTTCGCATTATTCCGTATATCTGTATCCCAGGCAGTTCTCGTATTCACATAATAAATCTCTTTCAGGGATTCGTCCAGATCTTTTATAGTCTGCTGCATCCGTCCATACAGGATACCTGAATAATTTTCTTCGATCATCCCTGCTGCCCGAAAATAAAATACCCCCGTAAGAGAACAGGCAGTAAACATGGTTACTGTCAGGATCGCCAGTAATATCTTTGCCCGGATACTTTTTAACATAGAACTCCTCCCTTCCGTAAAGCGGATATATGCCTCTCTATGCTATATGCCCATAAACGCAGGAAACAGCAGGAGTATCCTACCCCTGCCTGATTTCCTGTTTGCGGTTGAATATATGTTTTACAATAAAATATTTATAACTGTCCGTGTGCCTCGCGCTCGGTAAGCTCCTGCATGATCGCCGGATACATTTTGTCAAGCTTATATCCGAAAAGCGTTACAATGATCACTGCTGCAATGAGGATCGGTCCAAATTTATAAAGAGAAACGATCATCTCCAGTGCTGTTTCCGGCTGTGCAGTTATTCCTGCAGATGAGCTTACATATCCGGAACTGCTTAAAAGACCTGTGATCACTGCGGAGGCAAGACCTGCGCCAACTTTTGTTCCGATGGAACCGCCTGCAAAGATCAGACTTTCCTGACGGATATGGTTTTTCCACTGTCCGAACTCTACTACATCACCAACCATACTGAATACAACTGCGTTCAGTGGAGCAAGTCCGATGGCACGTGTGACACAGCTCATAACCATGAAGCCGAAGCTGTATGGATTCAGGAAAAACAGAATCTGTCCGCCAAGTGCAACAAATCCGCCGACAAATGCGATATTTCTTTTTCCGAATTTCTTGATCAACGGTGAGCAGATGAAGATTCCCACTACCAGAACCAGGGTTTCTGTAAGGAACAGTGCGCTGTACATCCATGTATCATTGTTGAAAATATATTTGCAGTAGTACGGAAGAATGGTTCCTGTGATCGTAAAGGATACACTCTGTACTGTCCACAGAAGCATTACTGCCCAGAAATACTGATTTGCAAAAAGTGCCTTCAGCATTGTCGGAATCGGAAGCTTCTCATCTTTCTTTCTTGCTTCGATCTGAACCTTTTCCTCACATTTGAAGAAGCAGAGAAGCAGAAGTGCAAGTGCAAGCACTGCCCATACACTCATAACCTTGATCCATGCAGCCTGATCATTTCCAAGAAGCTTTACAAGCGGCAGTGTACAGGTTGCTGCAACGATCTTTCCGATAGGTGACAGTCCCATTCTCAATACACTGAGTTTATCTCTCTCTGATGATTCGCGGATCATCATTGAAGAAAGGCTTCCATATGGAAGATTGATCGCTGTATAGCATATGGTCGTACAGAAGTTATAGGTTACAAAGAGATACAGAAACTGAAGCATCCCTGTTGTACGCGGCACTGTGAAAAGCAGTACTGCTGACAGCGCAAACGGAATGCTCATCCACAGAAGCCAGGGTCTTGATTTTCCCCATTTGGAATTGGTCCTCTCTACAATGACACCCATGACCAGATCGGAAAATCCATCAAAGCATCTGGAAAGTAACATTACCAGTCCTACTGTTGCTGCGCTTATCCCTACATAATCTGTGTAAAACAGCGTCAGCAGTGTTCCGATCATTCCGAACACGATATTACATCCTACATCTCCTCCAGCATAACACAGCCCTGTTGATACCGAAAGTTTTTTCTTCTCCATCTTATTATCCCGCCCTTTCATTTCTTTTCGTTTTTTTATTTTCGCTTTCCTTTTGATGATTCTATTTTATCGAAAATACGGGATTATCATAGTATGAGAAATTTTAGTTTTTTCGGTATTATTTTTACCTGACTGTTAAATCTGTACCAAAGTTTTTCTGGTTCTGATATCTCTACATCCTTCTTTTGTCCTATTTTTATGTTTTGTGTTTTATTTTTGGATACCAGCCTGACTTTTTACCGAATCAGTCAATGCCTCTGCCGGATTGTAAAAAATAATAAGCAGCGGATGGAAACCTGCTTGTATCAGGGATGAGAATGTCCGTCATCCTTCATATATGTATCAATATTTTCTTCGGTAAGCACCTGGGAATCCAGAATCTCATCTTCTCCTGTTCCCTCTCCCTCCAGATCCTTCACAATATACCGGATGGTTTCATAACCGATCTGATAACCGGACTGCGCGCCAAGCGCCACGATACGCCCATCCTGAACCGCTTTCAAGGCATCTTCCTGAGCATCTACGGAAACAATAGAAATCTCCCGTCCTTCAGTTGCCTCTGAAAGCCCCAGGGCCGTCACTGCACTTGTGGTCATGATTCCGTTAAGATCCGGATACTTCACCAGGATCTCATCCACATCCTTCTGGGAAACCCGCATATTGCTGTATCCGTTCCGAACCATTTCAATGGTGATCCCTGGCTCTTTTTCCATATATTTTTCAAATCCGGCAACACGCATCCGGTGTCCGGCCTGCTTAAAATCACCGGCGATCACGCCAATCTTTCCTTTATGATCCAGAGTCTTTGCAAGCTGCTCGCCCAGCTCATAGCCTAGTTTTTCATTGTCAATTCCAATATAAGGGATTTCTGAATCCTCTATGGGAGTATCACAGGCATATACAGAAATCCCCTTTTCTCTTGCGAAATTTAAATAATCTTCGCATTCATAGGAATCTATAGGAGAAACTGCCATCGCCTGGATATCGGTTTTCAGAAGATCCCGGATCATATTTTTCTGAACCTCTTCTTCTGTTTCGGAATCCGGAGACAGAATCACCACATCTGCATGATATTTTTCTGCCGCATCTTTCATTCCGTCGCAGACAGACAACCAATATTCACTGCTTTTAGATTTTGTAACAACACCGATCGTTACCTGCTCTTCTTCTGTTTTCCTTGCAGAAGACCCGCATCCGGAAAGGCTGCAAACTCCTATGACTGCCACCAGAATACAGATATACTTTTTTCTCATGAAGGATATGCCTCCTTTTCTTTTGCAGCTATATTTGCCACGGGAAAAAAGACTCCGGAGCCTTTTTCTCCGGTCCGGAGTCTTTTCCTATCTGGCAATGCAGGGTTTACATTTACATTTTACCAGAGTTTTCTGTAGATTTCTTTTACTTCCTCTTCTGTTACATCACGCATGGTATTCTGAGGACTTCCACTGTCCATGGCATCATGTGCCATTTTGTCGATAACGTTGAAGAACTCTTCTTTATTGATACCGAACTGCTCCAGAGTCGGAGTATCCAGTTCATTTACAAGTGACTCTACTGCTTTCAGGAATTTCTCAGCTGCTTCCTGATCAGAATCAGTTGCATCCGCCACACCAATATCACGTCCCAACGCTCCGAATCTGTCGTATGCTCCGGGAAGCGCAAAGGTAAGGCACTCTTTCAGAAGCATGGCATTGGAAAGTCCGTGTGCTACATGGAACAGTGCTCCGATCGGACGGCTCATTCCATGGATAATGGTAACAGATGCATTGTTAAATGCGATTCCTGCCTCAAGAGCAGCGACAGACATCTGTACACGGGCTTCTTCATTCTTTCCGTCTTTATATGCAACCGGAAGGTATTTAAAGATCCTCTTTACTGCAGATACTGCAAAAGTATCGGAAAGTGTCTGTGTTTTTCTGGATGTATAAGCTTCCACACAGTGGCAAAGTGCATCAAGACCTGTTGCTGCTGTGATCTTTGGAGGTGCAGTCATAGTAAACTGCGGGTCGATAATGGCAAGATCCGGCATGAGAACTTTGCCTTTAAGAAGCATCTTGATGTCTTTTTTGGTATCAGTGATAATCGTGAACTGTGTTGCCTCAGATCCCGTTCCTGCTGTGGTAGGGATCGCCGCCATTGGCGGCATCTTTACATCGATCACTTTTCCCATGTAGTCGGAAATGCTTCCACCGTTTACTACCAGTGAGCCGATGGCTTTCATGGAGTCAATGGGGCTTCCGCCTCCCAGAGCTACCAGGAAGTCACAGTTCTCATCTTTATAGATCTGTAAGCCTTTTTCGATCATGGTATCTGTTGGCTCACCACAGATGTCAGAATAAATGCTGTATTCAATGCCCTGATTTGTCAGCGCCTTCTCAACTTTTGCACAGTTTCCCAGGTCGATCATTACTTTATCGGTTACGATCAGAGCTTTTTTACCAAGGAGTTTCAGTGCTCCTTCTGCCATGTCCAGTGCTCCGGAACCGGAAATAATTTCTCCAGGTACAATAAATTCTCTTGCCATTGTCAAAATCTCCCTTCAGTCAGTACAATTTTTTTCATAATAGCAGCAGGTCTACTGCTGTCCGCTCCTCACGGACAACAGCATTCTCCTCTTCCTGCTGCCTGTTATTTACGATCCAGTATCAGTATCTCCGAATCCTTAAAACTCGGCGTCATGAAGCCAGGTATATCTCTCATCCTCGCAGCGGTCTGTCTGCAGCCACGGATTTCCGTCAATGTGGCGAATCATCCAGCATGTATACATCTGATATCCAGGTGCAACTGCCTGCGGATGAAGCTCTCCTCCTGGAATTGCGGAAAAGCTCTCGTCTGTACTCTTAAATACCTGATCACCGACAAAGCTTGCTCCAAATCCTTCCGGATGATCAAATTTGAAAAAGTATGTCTCAGGCTGCGGATGTCTGTGCGGCAGGTATCCGGACCAGTTTCCTCTGTCATTGAGAACCTCACCAAGTACCATATTGGACTCCGGTGAAATGTCGTGATCAAAAATCGTGTTTACTCTTCTCTTTGCCACGTTTCCGAATTTTCCTACGCTGGAATATCCCCATGGAGCGTCTTCCGGTTTGTAAAGCCTTGCGCCGAAATCTTTCTCATTCTTTGTGCACTGGACAAGGATCTGTGACTCCGCATTTGCCACAACTGCGATCTCAGTTCCTGTACATCCATGAACGCACCAAGGCCCCTCTGTGAACACATCTTTTCTGGTTGCTGCTGCTTCGTTTCCGTTCCATTTATAGGTGATATTTCCGGAGAGGAGGAGAACTGCTGTCTCCTCACCCTCTCTTAAAAATGTTCTTGTCTCCCCTGCCTTCATACGGTAAACACGGATGTCCATCATCATGGCCTTGTACTCATTATCGTATGTTGTAAGAATCTTTTCGCCTTTTTCGTCATATTCCGGATAACCAAATACTTTACTCATTTTCTTACCTCCCAGATTAGTACAGTCTTGCCTCTTCACGGCCTTTCATAACTCCTTCGCAGGCCTTTCTTACGCTTTCTTTCTCAGATGTTGTTGCGATTCCTACATCCCACCATGACTCATATCCGTCTGTCATAGTCTTCGGGATAACCTTCAGATCAAAGAGGCATGCGATCTCCTGCTTTTTGGCATCTTCCAGAGCATCTACCAGCTCCTGAATTGTGCGGCAGGTATAGGTCTTCAGGCCATAGCCTTCGCCGATCTTTGCATAATCTACAGGGATCAGATCTCCGGTCGGTTTCTTGCCGTCTGTATAACGGAACTCTGTTGCAAGGCTTCCGATTCCGTGGTTCATCTCAAGGTTGTTGATGCAGCCAAATCCGCAGTTATCGAATACCATGATATTGACTTTCTGTCTCTCCTGCATGATAGTCATGATCTCACTGTGGAGCATCTGGAAGCTGGAATCTCCAACTACGCAGTATACTTCATTATCCGGCTCAGCAAATTTCACACCGAGGGTAGCGGCAACCTCATATCCCATACAGGAATATCCGTACTCTGCATGATATCCGCCACGTTTGTCTGTTCTCCACATACGCTGCATACAGCTTGGAAGGGAACCGCCTGCTGTGATGATGGTTGCATCTTTGTCGATAGTTCTGTTGATCGCTGCAAGTGCTGCTGTCTGTGTGATCTTTCCGTTTGTAAGCTTTACATATTCCGAGATCGTACGAGGATCTCTTGCCTTGATCAGCGGCTCAAAATCATCTCCTGTGTACTCAATGCTTCCAAGGCGCTCCATCTCTTTATCCCATGCAGCTTTTGCTTTCTCGATCTCATCTGTGTATGCAGATTTATATCCTCTTGCACGAAGCTTTTCTGCTAGTGCTTCTACGGTAGCTTTTGCATCACCCACTGCTTTTACTGCATCCATCTTGTATGCGTGGAATCTGCAGTTGTTGATACTTACAAACTGAACATCCTCATTCTGGAACAGATGCTTGGAGCTTGTTGTAAAGTCAGACATTCTGGAACCGATAGAAATTACCACGTCTGCGTCTTTACCGATGATGTTGGAAGCGTAGGTTCCTGTTACACCGATACCGCCAAGACAGTACGGATTGCCGGACTGGCAGGCACTCTTTCCGGCCTGTGTCTCGCCGAATGGGATCTTGAATTCCTCGCAGAATTTCTCAACAGCTTCTCCGGCTTCTGAGTAACGGACACCACCACCAACAACGATAAGCGGTTTCTTCGCTCCTGCGATGACCTCTGCCACATCCTCAAGCTCTTCCTCTACTGCAACCGGTCTTGTGATCCTGTGCACTCTCTTCTTGAAGAAGTACTCCGGGAAGTCAAAGGACTCACCCTCAACATCCTGGCAAAGTGCGATGCAGCATGCACCTGTTTCAGCCGGATCTGTAAGAACTCTCATTGCATTGATCAGAGCGGTCATGACCATCTCCGGTCTTGTGATCCTATCCCAGTATTTGCATACTGGCTTGAATGCATCGTTCGTACTGACGGCAAGGCTGCTGCTCTGCTCCAGCTGCTGGAGAACCGGGTCAGGCTGGCGAGATGCAAAAGTATCTGCCGGGAATACAAGAAGCGGAATATTATTTACAGTTGCTGTTGCACATGCTGTTACCATGTTTGCAGCTCCAGGTCCGATGGAGGAAGCGCATGCAATGATTTTTTTGCGGTTGCTCTGTTTTGCAAAAGCGGTAGCAACGTGACACATACCCTGCTCATTTCTTCCCTGAAGAACCTTCAGCTGTCCCGGATTTGTATCCAGTGCCTCACCAAGTCCTACAGCAATACCGTGTCCGAAGATCGTGAAAAATCCTTCTACGAATTTTGTCTCCACTCCGTCCATGGAAACATACTGATTATCCAGAAATTTTACAATTGCCTGTGCAGTTGTCATTCTTACTGTGTTTGCCATTTTTTCCACTCCTTTTCTTTATACTCTTGCGATCATTTCGCCGAATTTTTCTTTTTCATCTTTAATGAATGCGTGAACTTCATCCGGTCCCGGAAGGGAATCGGAGCAGTTGTTGCTTTTAACCATCATGGATGCCTCAGCAGAACCGAACTCCAGGCAGTCAATGATCTCCCAGCCCTGATACAGTCCATACAGGAATCCGGAGCCGTATCCGTCGCCGCCGCCGAAGCCTTTTCTTGCCTCAACCGGGAATGGCTTGATGCTGAACTTCTGTCCGTCAACTGTGTAGGCTGTGGAACCCTTCATACCGTGTTTGATGACAACGATCTTTGCATTTTTTGCCTGCCAGTAAGCTGCACTCTCCTCATCAGTCATGCCTTCTTTGATCAGTTTCTCTGTAAGGTCAAACTCTTCTCTGGAGCCCATGATGATGTCAGCTTCCTTAGCTACGATGGAATAGTAGATGGAAATCTCATCTGCATTCTTCCAGTTGTACTCTCTGTAATCAATATCAAAAATGATCTTTGTGTTTACTTTCTTAGCAAGCATAACCGCTTTGATCGCTGCTTCTCTGGAAGGGCTCTCTGCGAGAGCAGTTCCGGAAATGAGGATCGCTTTTGCATTTTTGATATAATCCTCGTGGATGTCGTCTACATGAAGCTGTAGATCTGCGATACGGTTACGATACATGAGGATGCTGCTTTCCTTTGGAGAAAGCATCTCGGTAAAGGTAAGTCCCAGCTTCTCTCCGTTTGTACATTTTGTGATCTGTGAGGTATCGATTCCTCTCTCATCAAAATAATCTACAACATACTCACCGAACTGATCATCAGAAACCTTTCCGATAAATCCTGCTTTCAGGCCATGCTTGGTAACACCTACAGCGATGTTTGCAGGAGATCCTCCTACAAATTTCTCAAACATATGTACCTTCTTCAGGGGTTTGAACTCCTCCTTCACCTGATCGTTGTAAGCAGGATTAAAATCAATGGCAACTCTTCCAAGGAGCACCAGGTCCATTGGTCTGGATTCATCAAATTCGATATACTTCATGATCTTACCTCCGTTTGTTTGATGGTTTATTTTTTACTTCTTTTTTGTGTGCTTTTTTGATTTGCGTGCTTTTTCTTTTATTTAGCGTGCTTTCTCGCGTGTTTCTTATGATGTTAATATAGCACTGTTTTACAATTTGGGCAAGTACTTCTTTTTATTTTTCTTTTTTTCAGTTATTCTATACAATTTTTGTAGTTTTGTTTTGTTCAAAGTAGCTATTATCTACATGTGCATTTGCGTGTTGATATTTTTAGCACGCTATTAGCACGCAATCAAATGTATCCAGACAGTTGTTTTCTTGGAATCTATATTTCATATCGTAGTATCTTACAGATTTCCTGTAATATAAAAAAGCCTGCAGTTTTCATCCTGCAGACTATTTTATATGATACTTTGCACAATACCTGTTCAAAGGTTATATTTTGTTTTGATCTTGATATCTGTAAAGAGATATTCTCTCTCCGGCTCCTGTCCTTTTGTCAGGATATCCGCCAGGATCCTTGGCGGTTCATACCCCTGGACATATCCATTCTGGTCGATCAGAAAATCCACATGATCATTCTTCAGTGCCCGTTCATTCTTCGGAGTCTGATCGTAGATCACAACGTAGGGCCTGCGGTCAAGTCTCAGCTTTTCAAATGCCTTACCCACTCCTGCCTGGCCTCCGGATACCACCAGGATCCCGCTGATCCCTGAAGTACTCATCATGGCATTTTCTATAATGTGCTCCACCTCAGCTGCTTCATCAAAGCTTCCGTGAACACCTGCGATCTCCAGATGAGGAAAAGCCCGCTTGGCTTCCTCCACAAAACCATCCACTCGCTGATTATCAACATGATTGCTGAAATATCCGGTGATGATCAGGATCTTTCCGATTCCTCTTGTCAGCATTCCAAGGAGTCCGGCCGCAGTACGTCCGCTCTTGCGGTTATCCATTCCCACAAAACAGGTTCTTCTCGTTCCTACAATATCAGAGTTAAAGGTTACTACTGGGATATTCTTCTCTTCGATCAAAGCGTTCAGTTTCTCCCGGACAGCCTCACTGTCTACCGGCATGACCGCAAGTCCCCGGATTCCCTCCTGTTCCAGTTCCTTAATAGCCTGCAGCTGTTCCTCTTCATCAACGGAAAGCCCCTCTTTCAGAATCAGCTGGATCCCTTTTTCTTTCAGTTCCACGGCTGCCTTCTCAATACCACGGTTTACTTCCTGCATAAAAGAAGATCTGGCAAGCTGTGTCACCACTCCGATCTTCAGTCTTTCATCTTTAGCTATTCTGGAATGTTTCCGTTCTTTCTGTACATATCCCATCTCGTCCGCCAGACGGCAGATTCTCTCTGCCACCTCCGGATTGATCCGTCCTCTGTGGTTCAATGCTCTGTCCACGGTTCCCCTGGAAACCCCTGCCTGTTCTGCAATCTGCTGTATTGTTACCGCCATAAATCCTTCTCCTGCCTCTGCCTTACTGTGTCGTTGCCAACTGTTCCGTCCGGCAATAATCTTTCTATATACATTTATATAGTTTTTTCGAAAAGGTGTCAATATGTAAGTGCATTATACAAGGCAACCAACCCGATCTTATCCCCGCACAGCCATATGATATGCTTCTTTATAAGAAATCCCTGTTTTTTCACAAAGTTTTTTTACGCTTTCGTATTCCGGATAATAATATTCCTGTCCGTCAAAAGTGCAGACCTTCACTTCTACATTTCCCAGCGGGGTTGTAACCGTTCTTTTCTCTCTTTTCAAAATGGTTCTCCCCATCTCCTGGCGACGGATCCCAATGGTTGTCGTTTCTCTGAAAATGATCTGCTCCATCGCTGAAACCTGTTCTTTTTTACATAGAACGGTAAGCAGCCATGCCGGACGGTTTTTCTTCATAAATACAGGCATGTAATTGGCCTCTCTGGCTCCTGCCTCATACAGAAGCTCCATAACATAGCCAAGCGTTTCTCCTGTACAGTCATCAATGTTGGATTCCAGCTTTATAATGGTGTCTGTTCCCGTACAAGCATCATTGCCTGAAGCCTCCTCCCCGGATTCCCGGATCAGCATGGCACGGAGAATTCCCGGGCACTCATACTGGCGCTTGCCTGCTCCGATACCGATCTTCTCCACCGTAAAATCTTCAGGCAGTTTTTCTGATGTAAGGAATGCCGCCACAATGGCTGCTCCTGTAGGCGTTATCAGTTCACCCTGCACCGATGTGATATGCAGCTTCAGCTGATGAGCACTTACAATATTACTTACCGCCGGTACCGGCACCGGAAGGATTCCGTGCTGACAGCGAATCGTTCCGCTACCCTCACAAAGTCTTGGAACGATCACTTCCTCCACATCCAGATCATCCATACAGATTGCAACAGAAAGAATATCCACAATGGAATCCACTGCACCCACTTCATGGAAATGGACCTGATCCACCGGTACATTATGGGCTTTTGCTTCTGCCTCGGCAAGAATCTTAAAAATCCTTTTTCCATAGGATTTCGCACGGTCTGTCATATCCGCATGGTCGATGATCTCCATGATCTCGTTAAGGCCACGATGTTCATGGTGATGGTGTCCGTGGCGGGAATGCATCGTTTCTGTATATGTATGACTGTTTCCATGGGTTTCCTGTACATGATGTTCATGAGAATGGGGATGCTCATGGGCTTCCAGGGCTTCATGACTATGTTGATAATGATGTTCCTCATGATCCTGGCTGTGAGAATCTCCATCATGCCCATACAGATATTTCATATCATGATCATGATTCTCATGATCATGATCCAGTAGTACATCAAAATCACAGGCATCGATCCCTGATTTCATCACACGGCTGATCTTTATGTCGAAACCTTTTACCGGCAGACTTTTAAGAGTTCTCACCAGTTTTTTCTGATCTGCACCCAGATCCAGAAGAGCCGCAACTGTCATATCCCCGCTGATCCCGGAGGTACACTCCAGATATAATTTGTTTCTCATTTATTTTCCCTCCGCAAGCCGATTGATCTGGGTTGCCAGATATCCTGCCCCAAATCCGTTGTCAATATTTACTACTGCAATTCCGTTGGCACAGGAATTGATCATTGTCAGAAGCGCTGACAATCCATGAAAGCTGGCGCCATATCCCACAGAAGTAGGTACCGCGATCACCGGACGTTTCACAAGACCACCCATAACACTTGCCAGCGCACCCTCCATTCCTGCTACCGCAACCACACAGTTAGCCTCCTGGATGGTATCCAGCCTGGAAAAGAGTCTGTGCATACCACTGACTCCCACATCATAGATCCTCTCCACATGTGTGCCGAAATACTCTGCTGTCTGGGCAGCTTCCTCCGCAACAGAAATATCTGCTGTTCCGGCTGTACACACTGCCACCTTTCCGATATGCTCCTTCTCTTTTTCAATCTTCAAAATTCCGGAAACCGGATCATAAACCACATCAGGAAGAACCTTTTTTACCAGTTCATACTGATGTTCTGACGCCCTTGTTCCAAAGACTTCTCCATCTTCCTCATAAAGCTTCTGATAGATATTCAAAAGATGTTCGTCTGCTTTTCTCGCACAGTAAACTACCTCCGCAAAACCGGTCCTCGCTTTTCGGGTAGTATCCAGCTTCGCATAATCCATTTCTTCATATCCCTCTTTTTTCAGAAGGTCCTCTGCATGCTCCACAGAGAGCTGGCCTTTTTTTACCTCTTCAAGGATCTGCTGTAAAGTCATCTTTTTGCCTCCCTGTTTTCTTCGTAATATAATAACACAATAGCCAGACATTTGCATCATTTCCGCAAATCGTCTGGCTATCTGCTATTCAAACCGTTCACTGTCTAGTTCTTTTTATTTATGCGACTGCCTGGGCCGCCTTCTGTTCTTTATCTGATCATCTCCGTATATTTGGCCGAGATCTCATCAATATCTCCATATGCGATCAGTTTTCCTTTTTCAAGTATCATTGCTTTATTGCACAAGCGCTGTACCTGTTCCAGAGAATGGGATACAAACAGTACCGTAACGCCCTTATCAAACATACTTAAGACTTTCTTTTCACTCTTTTTCCGGAATTTGGCATCTCCTACAGAAAGGACTTCATCCAGGATCAGGATATCCGGTGATACCAGTGTGGCAATGGAGAATCCAAGTCTTGCCTTCATACCGGAAGAATAATTCTTAATAGGGACATCGATAAATTCCTTCAGTTCAGAAAACTCAACGATCTCATCAAATTTCGATTCCAGAAACTTCTTGGAATATCCGAGCATCGCACCATACAGAAAAATATTCTCACGTCCTGTATACTGCGAATCAAAACCGGCTCCCAGTTCCAGAAGAGGGACCAGACGTCCGTTTCGGACCACCTTGCCTTCGGTAGGCTTGAATACACCGGCAATTACTTTGAGCAGAGTACTTTTTCCTGCTCCGTTAAGTCCCAGGATTCCTACACGGTCACCTTTTTTCACCTCAAAATCAACATTCTGAAGAGCCCAGAATTCATTATATTTAATTTCTTTTTTTAAGAATTTAATCACGTAATCCTTCAGGCTGTCTACCTTTTCTTTACTGAGATTAAACTTCATACTTACGTTATCTACAACTACTGCAGGTTTTTCCATATTTTTCTCCTGTTAAATATAAAGGATAAATTCATCCTGTTTCTTCTTGAAACAGAACATTCCGATGGCAATCGTCACAAGGCTGAATACCAGTGCGTATGCCGCATAATGAAGATTCATCGGCTCTCCGAACATTCCCGAACGAAAAACATCGATGGTACAGTACAGCGGATTATATTTCAGGATCCATGAAAAACCACTTTTCAGCAGTCTGGACGGATAATAAAAGATCGCACAGGTATACATGATCAGCATCAGCGCTACTGACCACAGATATTCCATATCTCTGAAAAAAACGCCGATCGTAGCAAGGACCATTCCACAACCATAAGACAGCAGAAATACCAGGATCAACGCGATCGGGATCTGGAGCATATAAAGTGTCGGCTCCACACCAAGTACTGCTCCTACCGGAACCAGCACGATCAGCGAGATCAGGAAGATCACATAGTTAAAAAGTACACTTGACAGCGGATAGAGATATTTTGGCACATAAACTTTCTTGATCATTGCCGAATTCGCTCTTACTGATTTCAATGCCGCTTTTGTGGCACTGGAATAGAATGTGTACAGAAGACGTCCTGTCAGGATATATACAGGAAATGTCCGATCCTTGTTTCCGAACAGGGTACCGAATACGATCGTCAGTACGATCATGGTAAGCAACGGCTCAAGAAGAGACCAGATGATACCAAGATAGGAACGTCTGTACTTCAGTTTGATTCCTTTTTTTACAAGCTCTCCCAGAAGAAACCTGTAACGCATAAAAGTATTTACGTATTCTTTCATAGCATCTCCAATATTCAATTTTATTTTTTCACACGGCTGTAAATCATAATATACTATTTTTATAAATCTGGCAACCTTATTTTCGCCAAAAAAAGGTGCGCCAAAGCACACCTTTTTGAGAAATATGTTAGTTATGATCTATCAGGTCTCCTGCGTTTTCATCTCGGTAATTGAATTGCCGAGGATTCCCGCTTATTGTCCTAAATAATCTATTTGATATTTATCCTCCTGTCTGGTCTTTTCACTCTGTCCGCAACTCCTGTTCAGATCGTATTTTGTCAAGGGATACGGCAGGATGTTACGAATTTTACGTATTGACAAGTCTTTGCTGGTTATGATATTATAACCGCCGGTACCAAGCGGATATTCACAAGTCGCTCTGATGCCTGCTTACAGCCAAACAACTGCTTTGCAGTTTGATTTGGTCAAAAATCGAATATGGTTTATGACAAAATCCTGTCATATATTGGAAACGCACATTCTCCTGAATGATTAACGAACAACACATGCTCTAGAGTTTTACATTATCACTTATCACTTGATCATTTTAAAGGAGGATTTTTTATGCCAAAAAACAAATTTCAGGAAGTTATCTTTACCATTATCATGGTATTTTTCATGGTTTACGCCATGATCTGCTACAACATTTCCCTGAACGCAGGGAGTATGACAAACCGCGTGTTCCTTGACGCTTTTCATGAGCTAGCGATCATGGGACCGATCGCATTTATCCTTGACTTCTTCCTTGTATCCAAGCTTGCTTTTGGTTGTGCAATGCGCATGGTAGATTTCAAAAGCTGCCATCCGTTCAGCAGGATCCTTGCGATCTCCGTTCCTTCCGTTGCTTTCATGTGCCCGTTAATGAGTCTTGCCGCAACCATTCTCTTTAAGGATGCAGGAAATCAGTTCGTAGCTGTATGGCTTCAGACAACCGCCTTTAACTTTCCGATGGCATTCTTCTGGCAGCTGATCTATGCAGGTCCGATCGTACGTTTTATTTTCAGACATATCTTCCCTGAAAAGAAAAACGCAAAAGAAGCTGCAACAACTATGTAAAATAAAAAAGCACATTGTCATGGTTGAATCATCCCAAAAGTCATACTTTCTGAGGGTGCCTCATTCCATACAATGTGCTTTTTTATACAATATTTTTCACAGATCTTTCTTATCTGATCCTTGGATTTCTCAGACTGTTCTCTTTAATTCCGGCATCTTAAGAATCTTCACGATCAGTGGGATCACCATAATGATCCAAACTATCGGTTCTGCTACGATCACACCGGTATATCCGAGAAGCGGCACCAGAGTCACTGCGATCACTACTTTTCCGATCATCTCCAGTGCACTGGAAGCCAGAGGGATCACCTTTTCTCCAAGGCCCTGCATAGCATTTCTGAGGACACTGATCACAGCCGTTACGAAATAAAAGATCGTATCAAATTTAAGATAATTGGCGGCATTGCGGATCACCGTTTCATTATGGCTTCCTGTGACCAGATAGATCAGCTGTTTTCCAATGGTAAAGCTGAAGATCACTGTCATCACGGACCAGATACAGGTATACAGAACTGCAAGACCGATTCCATGGCGTACCCGGTCCATCCTCCCTGCTCCTACGTTCTGGCCGCAGAAGATTGCCATAGTCTGCCCGAACACGCCAAACATGATCATAAACATCTCTGTGATCTTACGGGCTGCTGTATGTGCCACGATGATATCTCTTCCAAGCCGGTTGATGGAAGTCTGCAGTGCCAGTGTACCAAGATTTACAAGAGAGCTTACAAGTCCCATAGAAAGTCCGGCACTCAGCATATTTTTCATCATATTTCTTTCGAGACAGAAAAAATCCTCTTTTTTCAGCCGTAGGATCTCATACCTGCGGATCATGTAAAACCAGCATATAAGAAATGCCAGCGTCTGTGAAAGTACCGTGGCAATGGCTGCTCCCTGAACTCCTGCTTTTACTACCAGAATAAAAAACAGATCTCCTGCGATATTTAAAGTTACAGACACTGCCAGGATCACAAGAGGCGTCACCGTATCCCCAAGTGCGCGCAGAGATGCCGCGCAGGTATCATAAAGAAACGTTGCCAGCATACCTGCGATAATAATAAAGATATACTGCCTGGCGGTTCCCGTCAAATGATCCGGAACATTCAGGAACCTCAGGATCGGATGCAGAAACAAAAGTCCCAAAACAGTCAGGATCAGAGAAATCACGCTGCCCATTACAAGAGACAGCGCAAAGGATTTTCGTACTTTTTCCCGGTTTCCGGCACCGAATTTCTGTGCGGTGACAATGGCAAATCCATTTGCAAGGCCCATCAGAAAACCGATGATCAGCCCGCTTAAAGGACTGGTGGCCCCTACTGCCGCCAGCGCATCTTCTTTAAGAAAGCTTCCCACGATCCGGGTATCTGACAGGCTGTACGTCAGCTGCAGGAGATTTCCCAGAAATACAGGAAGCGCAAAGGACAGGATCAATGTGGAAGGCTTCCCTTTTGTCAAGTCTTTCATGTCATCCTCCCTCAGTCAACGATATCATTCTGAAAACGAGAAAGATGCTCATAAGGAAGGATCATCCTTCCGCGGAACAGTCCGCAGCCATCATTGATCAGGCTGTTATTTACCGCACCAAACATATTAACGTCCAGCGCAGCAAGATCCAGTCCAAGAAGTCGCATACCCCGCTCATAAGCCTCATCAAAATAGATACATTCCCCCTGGGGAATCGCGTCCCTTCTCCTTC
The DNA here is from genome assembly GCF_052064225.1 of Blautia massiliensis (ex Liu et al. 2021). Classification (NCBI taxonomy): domain Bacteria; kingdom Bacillati; phylum Bacillota; class Clostridia; order Lachnospirales; family Lachnospiraceae; genus Blautia; species Blautia massiliensis (ex Liu et al. 2021). The sequence goes on from NZ_JBQHWA010000004.1 coordinate 121,036, forward strand.
GTTCACTTTCCTGTTTTTTCTCATAGCTTAAATGGTTGGCGGAACCAATCTCCGCAACATCATCCATGTCTTTGGTCCGCAGCTGTACTTCCATATAGCTTCGGGAACTGTTATCATAAAACGTGATATGCAGGGACTGATAATCATCCTCACTGTTATTACAGATGTAATCCCTATAGTAAGGCTTTGCTTCCCTGCTGAGCAGTGGCGATGTACTTTCCTTCACTCCTCTGGCCGGCTCTGCGGTAAATCCTCTTTCTTCCAGAAATCCCGGAAGTATATTGGCGATCTCATAAAGATAACGAAGCTCTTCTTCTCTGACATTCTCACCATTTTTCAGATGACATCTGGGCATGGCGATAACGATCCTGTAGGCAATAAAATCGCGGAAACAGCTTAACCGTTCCTTGATCTGGGATACGGAAGGATATTCCCCATATTCTTTATAGTAGTCATAAATAAATTCTACTACATATCCGTTAAATTTTTCCTCCGCACGGATCAGGGATTTGATTCTTCCCTTGAAGGTAAACGCCAGAAACGGATATTCCCCTGCCATATATTTATAAAATTCCCGGATCTTCTGAGACTGGGCAGTGAGGAAATCATTATGCTCCAGAAGCTCCTGGATCTGGATCAAAAAATTACAGTGTACCAGATCGATCTCATTATGTTTTTCCTTCGCCTCTGTCCTAAGATCCCGAATGTATTTCTTCAGTATCCGGAGAAGCGTATCTCCGGAATACAGATAATCGTTTAATGTTATCATTTGTGTTTCTCTTTTCTATTTTGGTCTTTTCAGGATTACATATTTACAACAACTGCTGGATGATCTGTGCTCCTGTCTTTTATTTATTTCAGTTTTTCATGGAAAAACTCTGCGATCCGGTTCCACACCTCATCCTGGAAAAACTGGATATCTGCATGGTCTGCACCATCCAGTGTCAGCAAAGTGACATCACAGTCTTTTTTCTCCAGAAGTCCGTATAAAGTTTCCGACTGAACATAAGGAACGACCTGATCGCAATTGCCATGGATGATCAGAAATGGCGGTGCATCCTTCGTAACCTTGGAAACCGGACTGCTCTGGTATGCCTTTTCTTTATTTAACATGGAATTAAATCCAAGCAGAAGGGATTCTGCGGAAGAAGCACATTTTTCTGCAGATTCACATGGAAATGCGGAAAGATCCGTAGGCGGATACCATGGGCAGGCAGCCTGTACCTTACTGGATTCTTCCAGATACTCTCCCACATCCAGAGCCGGATCATTGTCCAGCGCAGCCATACAGGTAAGATATCCTCCGGCAGACTCTCCCATAACTCCTATCTGCTCTTTGTTGATGCGGAACCGGTCTGCATGGGCTTTCAGGTAACGGATAGCTGCCTTTACATCCTGCAGTGGCATGGGATACGGGCCCTGATTGGAAGTACGATACTCCACACTTGCCACTACAAAGCCACTGGATGCCAGTCTGCTCAGATAAAGATTATGTGCAGATTTATCCATCATCAGCCATGCGCCTCCACAGATCCAGAGGATGCAGGGATAGTTTTTTCCATCTTTTGTTTCCGGATAGATTATATCCAGTTTCAGATCCCGCCTGCAATGTCCGAACCAGGAATCCACCTGTGCGTAAGTAATATCATTTACTGTAATATACTGAGGCTTCTCTGCCGAAAGCTTCAGTGTCTTTTTTTCTGCTTTTATCATAATCTATCTACCTCTTTTCTTCTGATCATTTTAGTTTGTCTTTGAAATATTTTTCTTCTATTTTATCACAATACTGCTTTTTCTGCTTTTATTTTTCGGAGAAAAAGCACTCTTTTTCTGCAAAAGAAATATCTGCATTCTCATTTACAGACATGCCTTACCGCAGGATCTCGTCAATGGTGGAAACGGTACTGAAAGATCCTTTATTCCTTGAAATGATCTCTTTTACTTTCTGCAGTTCAAAATAATTCACATAGCAGATCAGAGTCTTGTTTTCTCCCGCAATCACCCCTGAAGAGTTGATGATGGTACAGGTTTTATTCAGCTCCTCTTTAATATCACAGATGATCGCATCGGGATCCTTTGTGATGATGGTCACCTGTTTCAGTGCCTCAAAATGATCCGTGAAATGATCGATAATGGAAGTTGCCACGATGTACACCAGAAGACTTAAAAGTGCGGAATCTCTGTCAAGAAGCACAAACACCGCTCCGTATACACAGGCATTGAATGCAATTAATATGTAGGAAATACTGTAATCCTTTCCAGAATGATTGTAGATCTTTTTTACAATGATATTGGCAAAAATCTCAGAACCGTCAATACAGCCACCGTTTCGAAGGATCAGAGACAGTCCCACACCAAGGATCGCACCTCCAAAGGCTACTGCAATAAAATGCTCTGTATTCAGCTCAAAAGGGATTTTTTCAAAGTAGGAAAGACCTATTGTGTAGACAACAAAGCCCACGAACGTTTTTGCAAAGAAATACTTACCGATAAGAATGACCCCGGCTACGAGAAACGGCAGAAACACAAGCAGCACACATAACGACAGATTATACCCTGTCAGCTTGCTTATGATAATGGCGATTCCGGCAGTTCCGTAATCGATGGCATCATTGGGAAGCAAAATACAGGCAACAGAAAAACTGGCCAGGATCGCTCCCACAATGATCATCAGATAGGAAAACAGGGTTTTGATCTTTTTGTTCATAAAGTCCTCCTCTTTGTAAGTAAAATTGTTTGTCAACAATAACAAAAAGCTGTTATAATAGATTTTCTCTATTACAACAGCTTTGTTTTCCTACTTTTAGAATGGATTTATTATATTATAAGTTTTTTTCTCTGTCAACGCCCTCAGACAATTTCACAGCTTTTCTTTATCAGTAAACCTGTATCCTGCTTTCTCAGATCTGATACCAGCGGATCTCATTAGCTTCCAGATGAAGGTCAAAGCTCTTTCCATCCCCTGTGTAAACCGTAGTGTCCTGTGGCTCATAGGTGTTGTTTACCACACAATACTTTTTATTTTTCACATAAGCATGTACTTCCACATTATAATTGGAAGAAAACCAGCAGAAAAGCTCATTTTCTGCCGCTGCTGACCAGAGCACAGCACGATAAAGGATACGGCTGTTGCAAAAGCTGTACGGAAGTCCGCTGATGTAAACACCTCTGCCTTTTCCGAAGGTTTTTACTGCCATCTGGACTTCCTGGTCTTTCTGGATAAGGATCTTCGTATCCGGAAGTGCGAAGATATTCTTTTTCCCCTCACCGAAATCTACGGTTCCGTCTGTATCCTCCAGGATAAAATGATCTTTATGCTCTTCCCAGTTGTATTTATCGGTATTAAGATTAAATCCTCTTTCTTCCTCTACACCAAGGATGTCATCCAGCTGGAAGAATTTCCCCTGCCACTGATGAGCTGCTGGCTCGCCCACTCCAATGAATCCGCCGCCATTATAGACAAATTTCCGCACAGCTGTAAGAATCTTCGGATCTGCCCAGTTCTCACCACCGGACTGTGCAGTATCCGCATCACCTACATTGATGATCACATCAAAATCATTCAGCAGATCTTTATCCTGACGGATATCATCAAAGCTGATAAAGGACACATCAAAAGGCGCACCGCTTAATGCCTCGATAATTCCGAAATAGGAATAATTCTGCTTGTAATAGATGGCATGATGTACCATATGGTTGCCCCAGGAGCGCATTTTTCCCCAGCAATTTAAAACTGCCACACGTTTTACGCAGTACGGTGTGGTTCCCTGGATATTGTCGTAGAGCACACGGAATTCCTGGCAGACTTCCTTGATATACTGTACAAAATCCGGAAATTCCAGAGCCAGCTTCAGATAACCGCCGTATCCAATTCTCTGGATCGGACTTCGAAGGATGGCTCTTCTTGCAGTCACCCAGTTTACTTTTGCCTCTTTTACAGGATCTCCGCCCTCATGGAAGGTGTCCGGGAAAAAGTACGGCAGAAATCTTCCCTCTGTATATTTTACATGTTTAATATCACTGAACAAACGTAGGGTCGCTCCGTTTCCGACGCTTCCCACTACCGCATCCAGCCCGATGGAAGCAAACTCATCCATAAAGGGCTCCATTCCGATCCAGTGATCACCCATGAACATCATGGCCTCTTTTCCATATTCATGGACAATGTCTACCATTTCCTTCGCAAGCCTGGCCACTTCTCTTCTCTGGAAGGCCTGGAAATCTTTAAACTCTTTTGATGGGATCCGATAAGTGTTATTCATATATCCCTGATCAATGATAAACTCCGGACGGAACTTATATCCCACTTCCTGCTCAAACTTTTCCAGGATATAGGGGCTCACCGAAGCGGAATACCCGAACCAGTCTACATATTTTTCCCGTGCCATCTCATCAAAGATCAGTGTGAACTGGTGAAAAAATGTAGTAAATCGTACTACATTCACATAATCATGGGAATCCAGAAATCTGCGGAGGCGATCCATGGAATGTGCACGTGTTGCCGGCTGACGCACATCAAAAGTGATCTGAGGTTCTACATCTTTCCAGTCATTGACAACTGCATTGTACATATGCACAGGATCCCACATGATATATGCAAGAAAGCTTACCGTATACTCATGGAACTCTTTCGCCGGTCTGATCACAACATTTCCTTTATTTTCATCGTATGACCATTCCTCTGTGCTGACAGCTTCCCCTGTAGTCCGGTCAATGACTTCCCACCATCTTCTGATATCATCTCTTGTATTCACAGCCAGCATATCCGGATACAGATGATCCATCAGATGGATCTCCAGAGTATCCGATACTGCCGTGTGAAAAGATGTCATGATATACATCTGCTGGATTTCTTCCGGATGGGCCTTTGCCCAGGCATTGTCCTTTCTGGTGGTATAATAAGTTGCATAAATCTTTGCGCCGGTTTTCTTCAGCTCTGCCGGAAATTCCGTTCCGTCACAGTCACGGATGGCATCTGCACCCCACTCATCCAGCATTTTCAGTGTCTCCGGGATCACATCCAGATCTGTCGGAATGGTCACTCTTCCTTTTGTTTCGCTCATCACTTTACCTCCATTGTAAAAATCCCTGTTTTTTTATTTCTGATATTTTTTCACGATCGTCTGCATAGTATCCCATTTCTGTTCCATATCAGCCACCAGCTTAAACTGTGTGCGGCAGCGGTCCAGATTGTGTTCTTCCCGGTCGATCTTAAAATAATGATCTCCTTCCAGATAATCGGTAAGAAAGCGAATGCCACATTCATAAGTCATCACCTTAGCTCCCATGGAAAGCATCTCGATCTCTTTTGCACTAAGCTTATCTCCACAGCTTTCCAGAAAGCCTTTTACATAGATTTCATAGAGCTCCATATCACAGGAAACTTTGCTTAAATCTTTCTCATCCTCCAATGCAGTGCTGGCCCCGAAACGAATGGAATCTCCAAAATCATTCATGGCAAGTCCCGGCATAACCGTGTCCAGGTCCACTACACAGATTCCCCTTCCTGTTTCCAAGTCGATCATAACGTTATTCAGCTTCGTATCGTTGTGCGTTACCCGAAGGGGCACCTCACCTTTTGCCAGCAGCTCACCGAATACATTTGCCAGATACTCATGCTGAAACGCAAATGCGATTTCTTCTTTTACGGATGCAGCACGATGGCGACTGTCCTTCTCTATGGCATTTTTCAAAGTTTGAAAACGTTTCTTTGTATCATGGAAATCCTTTATCGTTTCATGCAGAGTCTCTGCCGGGTAATCTGCCAGCATTTCCTGGAATTTTCCAAATGCAACTGCACTTTCATAAAAATCCTCCGGTTTTTCTGCCAGATCATAGCTTACTGCATCGGTAATAAAAATATAAGCTCTCCAGCATTCTCCGTTTTCATCTGTCAGGAATGCCTTCCCGTCCTTTGTCGGAATCAGGTTCAGAACCTCCCGTTCCGGATCTCCTCCCTTCTGAAGAACTTTCTTTTTCAGATGCCCGGTGACTCCGGCAATGTTCTCCATCAGTTCTTCCGGTTTCTGAAAGATCTCCCGATTGATCTTCTGAAGGATCACCTTAATGGACCCCATCTCTCCGATCCGATATCTAAGCATATAGGTTTCGTTGATATGCCCGCTTCCGCAGGGGCCGCAGGAAACCAGTTCTCCGGTAAATGCAAACTGATCCGCTATTCTTTTTATCTCTTCTTTTGGTGTACCTGCCATTTTACCTTCTCTTTCCCAGACAGCAGTAAAAAGCATACCGTCCGAAAACAAATATGCTTTATACTTTTTGCTGTGTTTTTTACTGTGATTATTTTTTCCGCTTTAAAATCCTGGTGGCAAGCGGAGCAATATTTTCATCTGTTGATCCGTAGAGAACTTCGTAATCCCCCGAGACAGAAACTGTTTCTGTCTTTTCTCCGAAATTCTGGATAAACAGATATTCCGTATCCTCATTTTCTCTGGTTGTCACAGAAATACCTTCCGGTATAAATGTAAGCGGCATCTTCACACCTGCTTCCTCCGCTGCCCTTCCCAGAAAGTCCTCATAAAAGGCTGCTTCCATATCTGCCGCCACATAATAAACATGGCCCTTTCCGTATTTCTTGTGAGTCAGTAACGGATACCCCTGATAGAAATCCCTTCCATAACGCAGCAGTACTTCCGCATCGGAAACCTTTGCAAGCTCACAGAGATTTTTACAGGTATAGCTTTCTGTAAGTCTGAGATGATTTCCTCTTTCCGGGATACCTACGTTTTCTTCCCAGTCATAAAGTGCATCGATCTCTTCCGTACGGATACCAGCTGCTTCCATCAGTCCGTGAGGGGTTCCCTCCAGATAACATTTATCTGTTTCATCTACAAGTCCGGACCAGTAGGAAATTACCAGAGTACCACCGTTTTTTGCAAAAGCGCGAAGCTTTTCGGCATATCCATGATAAAACACGTAGGCCATCGGTGCCGTTACCAAACGGTACCGGGACAGATCATGTTCCATATTGATGATATCTGTATTATAGCCTTTTCTTCGGAGAGCACGATACTGTTTCAGTACATTTTCCTGATAATGCATATCCTCGTTTCGAGGTCCCTGCGCATCTTTCAGCGCCCAGTCATTTTCCCGGTCATAGAGAACAGCCACCGGAGACTTCGTCACGCTTCCAGCAGTTTCCCGGATCTGCTCCAACGCTTCTCCTACCTCTGTCACTTCGCGGAAAATACGAGTATCATCCCCACCGTAGTGATCGATCAACGCACCATGGAATTTCTCAGAGGCTCCCTGGCTCTGACGAAGCTGGAAATACAGAACACTGTCTGAACCATGAGCAACTGCCTGCAGAGAGGCAGCCAGATGTATTCCTGGTTTTTTCAGCTTGTTTATAGGCTTCCAGTTGGTCGCAGAGGGACTGGATTCCATCAGAAGAAACGGTGCTTTCTTGATGCTTCGCATAAGATCATGCTGCATGGCTCCGTCCAACGCTGTGGTATAATTGTCTTTTTTATGCCAGCTTGGATAATTATCCCAGGATGCAATATCCATAACATCCTTAAATTTTTTATAGTCCAGTCCATCGTAGTCATACATCAGATTGGCAGTTGCCGGAAGCTCGGAACCACCTGCACGGATCGCAGAAATCTCATGCTTCATAAAATCCACCGTTCTGTCTGTAACAAAGCGCTTCCAGTCCAGAGTCAGTGCATGAAGAGCATTTTCGCCCTTTGGCGACGGACTTTCGATCTGATCAAAGCTGTTATAGGTATGGCTCCAAAATGTTGTGCACCAGCTGGAATTTAAATTTTCGATGGTCCCGTATTTTTCTTTCAGCCATTCCCGGAATTTTTCCCGGCACAGAGGACAGTGGCATTCTCCGCCATATTCATTGGAAATATGCCACAAAAGCACTGCTGGATGTTTTCCGAAACGTTCAGAAAGCTTCTTATTAATATTATAAATTTTTTCCCTGTAGACCGGAGAGGTATAACAGTGATTATGCCTTCCACCGAAAAATCTCCTTGTCCTGTCCGGATCCATGCGAAGAACTTCTTCATATTTATCTGCCATCCATTTCGGTCTTGCTCCGGAAGGTGTGGACAGGATCGTATAAATCCCTTCTTTATACAGATTATCGATTACCTCTTCCAGCCAGTCAAAGTTATATCTTCCCTCTTCTGGTTCCAGCACCGCCCAGGAAAACATCCCCATGGAAACGGTATTGATATGGGCTTTTTTGAAATATTCAATATCTTTTTTCAGAATATCCGGTCTGTCCAGCCACTGCTCAGGGTTGTAATCGCCACCGTGCAGATAATGGCTGTATCTAATCTGCTCTGCCATTTTTTATCTCCTTATGATTTGATTCACATCAAGCGGACAAAAGCATCCTCTTCTCTGAGAAGATTTATACCAGACAACTGATCCACAGTTGATCTGGTATAAAAAGAATGCTGCGTGATCCAGTTAAAGCATATTATACAATATACCTACAGATTTCGGCAGCATCCTTTTTGTTTTAAAATTATTTTACAGCTCCGGTAATACCCTCTGCGAACTGTTTCTGTAATACGAAGAATACGATCATAGTCGGAATGGAACAGAATAATACGCCGCACATCAGCATGCCGTAATCCGTTACATATCCAGTGATCAGATTGGCGATCAACATCGGCATGGTCATCGCCTTATTATCTGTCATGATTACCTTCGGCCACAGATAGGAATTCCATGCATTCATAAATGTGATAACTGCTGCCGCCGCATAAGTAGATTTCATAGTCGGGATAAACATCTGGAAAAAGATCCTTACCTCGCTTAATCCGTCAATCCGTGCTGCCTCAATGATATCGATAGGAAATGCTCTGGCATTCTGACGGAACATCATGATCATAAATGGTGTGGAAATGATCGGAAGGATAAAACCTACCGCTGTATTTAAGAGTCCGGCTTTTGAAAACATCTTAAATAAAGGAACCATCGTTGCAACCTGCGGAACCATCATTGCAAGAAGCAGGATGGAAAACAGTCTGTCTTTCCATCTGTCATGATATACCTCAAAGCCATAACCTGCGATAGAACAGATCAGAAGGCAGATCACTGTAGTAAGAACTGCATAAAACAGAGAGTTTCCAAGAGCTCTCCACAGCGGTTGCTGTGCAGTCAGGTTTTTAAAGTTCTGCATAAAATATGTACCCGGAAGGATACGGCCTCTGGATACATCTGTGGATGTATTGGTTGCCGCAGAGATCATCCAGTACAGCGGAAATACAGAGATAAATGATACGATGATCAGAAAAATATATGTAGGGATCAATCTTCTCTGAATTGCGGATTTATTCTTTTTCTCAGTCACGTGTATCACCTACTTTCAAATTGATAAAGGCCAGGATCGCTACCATGATAAATATGATAAATGACATTGCTGCCGCATATCCGAAGTTTGGCACGTTGATGAAGCATGTATTATAAACATAATGGGACATTGTGATGGTTGAGTTCGCCGGGCCACCTTTTGTCAGGTTGACAGACTCATCAAACAACTGCAGTGTACCATTGATCGACATAATAAATGTCATGATAATTGTCGGTTTCAGAAGTGGTACGGTAATTTTCCAGAAGGTCTTCCAGCCATTGGCACCATCGATCTTTGCTGCCTCGTATACAGAATATTCAATATTCTGAAGACCTGCCAGATAGAACACCATGTTATATCCTGTCCATCTCCAGATCAGTGCGATGATGATCACGATCTTTGCACTTGTGGAGTTACCCAGAAAGTTATAGCCAGTTGTTAAAATTCCAAGTTTGATCAGGATGCTGTTGATCAGACCGTCTGTTGCAAACATAGAACGGAAGATCAGAGAATAAGATACAAGAGATGTTGCACATGGAAGAAATACACATGTACGGAAAAAGCCTTTAAATTTCAGATCCTTGTTATTCAGAAGCTGTGCAAGCAGGATCGCAAGGACCAGCATGATCGGCACTTGGATAATAAGATACAGAAATGTATTGACAATGGACTGCTGGAATACCTTATCCATCATGATACGTTTATAGTTACTGAAGATCGGATCCGCAAACCTCATGTTTGCTCCGGCACCTGTCTGTAAAGAAATGATAAATGCGCGGATCATCGGATAAAAACTCATAACAGCGATCATAATAGTTGCCGGTGCCAGAAAGATCCAGCCGGCCGCTCTTTGTTTCGCTACCAGAGACATGCCACTTTTTTTGGAATTCACAGGAACTCCTCCTTTCAAACATCTAAACCTTTACATAAGACAAGGGACTGCATGCAGTCCCCTGCTCTGTATTTCATTAATATTTCAGCTTTACTCTGTCATCTTGAATGCCAGTGTATCCTGTGCTTCCTGAAGTGCAGATTCTTTATCTGCGCCGTTTACGATATTAACAACAGCTGTGTTGATGCACTCTCTTGCCTCATAGTGGTACGGAGTTTTTGTAAATTCCGGAATGTGTGAAGAATACTCTACAATTGTTGAGAAGATCGGCTGGTTATTGAAGAACTCGCTTGGCTCATTGTAAACCTCAGACTCACCAGCCGGCAGGTAGCAGGAAATTGCACCTGTTTCCGGAAGGATTGCATCATAGAAGTCTGTGCTGGAACCAAATGTGCTTGCAAGGAAGTCCTCAGCAAGCTCTACATTCTTGCAGTTGGATGTAATGTACCAGGAAGATCCGCCATTGTTTGCATAATTTGTAGCTGTATCAACGCCATCGACCTTCGGCATTGTTGTGATCTGCCACAGACCCTTCTGATCCTCTGTTCCCATCAGTGTAGCTGTGATCCAGTTACCGTTAACGATACCGGCAGCCTCTCCGCCTGTGATCGTGGAGATGTACTCATCCCAGTTATTTACTAATTTAACAACATTGTTCTTTACAAGATCCACATAAAGATCTACGCATTTTTCTGCTGCATCGTTGCCAACGATATAAGCCTCTCCGTCATCATTTACGAAGTTTGCTCCACAGGACTGGATCATCATCATCAGAGTATCGCCACCTGTTGCTTCACTTGTAAGGAGATATTTACCTGTTTTTTCGTGAACGTCTTTTCCGATCTCCATGAATTTGCTCCATGTGATATCTGTAAGATCATCAATGGTATATCCTGCTTCTTCCAGGATATCTGTACGATAGCAGGCAATTGCTGCACCGTTATCAAACGGAACTCCGTAATGTGTGTCATCTACCATGGAGTAGGACTGTTTCAGTTTTCCGAAATCATCCCAGTTGATATCCATATCCTTCAGATCTGTGAAGGCATCCGGATAACTCTTCAGATATTTCTGATAGCTGTTGTCCTGCATCAGAACAATGTCCGGAAGTGTGCTGTAATCTCCAGCGTTTGCTGCTGTTGTAAGTTTGGTCTGGCAGTCATCGGAAGATGTCTCAACCACATCAACCTTGAATCCCTCGTGATCCTTTGCATACTGCTCACCTGCAATATTCATAGCCTTGATGTTGAAGTTCTGATCCCATGCCCATACGGTCAGTGTGTTATCATCATCACCTTTTGCATATACTGCTGTAGTTGTTGCAGCAAAAGACATTGCCATGATACCTGTCATTAACACTGCGAGTAATTTTTTCTTCATTTACTTTTCCTCCTTTATTAAGCATTTCCCGTTTGCTTATGAATGGATTATAGCACCCGCATTCCGGTCGTAGTTTGCAGAACCGTTCATATAATATGCATTTTCAACCATTTTATTAATTATGCACTATTGCTCCGCTATATTTCCATAAAAAATATGCACTTTGAGGGTTTCCTCTTTTTACATTCGTCAGGATGCCAAAAAAAGCCTCTTTTTTCGACATTATGCAAACATTTTTCGTCAAAAAAGAAGGCTTTTGTTTCTTTTTCATAAAATTTCATATTGTTTTTCATACATGTTTCACAAACATTTCTACATATTATGCAAAATAAACCCTTTCAGGGAACTGTGTTTTCATCGTATGCAGCATTTCCTCTGTCAGATCCAGAAGAAGTTTTATTTTACGTCCATCTTCCCGAATGATCATGGTATAGTAAGGCACATCATCTTCATAAGAGGTATAATCGTATTTTTTCAGTTTCTCCGTTCCGGTATTCTTTTTATATTTTGCCACTTTTTCATGATAGTGAGGTGCTGTCACTTCCATCTCCTCAAGATTCAGCACGTGAGCTGTTTTACGATATTTTTTTCCATAGATCACATCTATGGTCAGTTGTCCGTTTTCCATAGTATATTCATAGTCTCTCTGGCTGAATATGTCATAAGCAAAGTAAAGCAGCGCCAGAAGAAATCCCGGAAGCATGAATGCCTGAGAGATCGTGATACCCATCAGTACAAAAATTGCCGCAAAGATCACCATTACTTTTCTGAGAGCTCCTGACATATGTTTCTTTTTTCTGGAGACCTGCTCCACAATCCTGTAATCGTACATTTCTTACCTCTTTCTATCTGCCTGATCCGCATACAGTCTGATATTTCTATTCTGTCGTGACAGATCCACAGATCTGGTTTTGTTGTTTTACCAGCCTTCCTCTGAATGGATGTCAAACTTAAGAAGCTGCTGTTCATAGTTCTCCGGACGTTTTCTCCACTCCAGAGGTGTCATTCCCGTAACCTGACGAAAATTCCGGTTAAATGTGGAATTGGTGGTAAAACCACACTTATGTGCTATATCTGCAATTGGCTGATCTGTTTTTTTCAGATAATCACAGGCCGCCTGGATACGGATCGTATTGATGTATTCCAGCGGGCTCATCTTCATATAAGTCGTAAATATCCGGCGCAAATGAGTTTCACTGATATGACAGTATTCTGCCAGTTCGTCAATACGAAGATCCTCCATATAATGATCAGAAATATATTCCTGGAACCTGGAGATCATATCCATGACTTTTCCTCTGCCTTCGCTGCAACGTTCTTCGCCTGAATCCCGGTTTATCCTTGCGATTTCCACAAGAAGCGATGCCAAAACTCCCTTAGCTTCTTCCAGATAAAATTCCTCTCCATCCCGCATGATATCCAGGATCTTAAGGATCTTACCTGCCATAGATCGGTTTTCTTTTTCATTCAGAAAAAGCGATCTGGAGTTGATCCGCTGAACGATTTTTTCTTTTTTTACCGAATTATCAATAAATTTATCCAGGAATCCTTCTACATCAATAAAAAGATACTCCCAGCGGCTGATAGTTCCGATATCACTGTTTGTGGTATGTGGATAATTGGATGGGATCACCGTAAATTCCCGGTCATGAAACTGTACCTTATTCTCTCCAAGTATCATAAATCCCTGTCCTTCATAGCAGAATCCGATTTCCAGATAATTATGAAAATGGAGATAATCGATACCGTTCCCATAATTCTGAACCCACTTCTGTCCAAGCAATGCAAGGATGGGGCTCCCCTCCGGCATCTTATAATATCGAAGCTCCATTTTGGGTTTTCGTTTTTTTGCCACAAATATTCCTCCGTATGTTTTTTGTTCCGATATTTACTGATCTTTCTGTTATATTACAGCCATACATAAAAAAAAGCAACCTGCAGGATAACAATACTTGATAACTCTTGTTTCTGCAGATTGCAATTTTTATATCAGCTATTTACTTTTTATCTGTTTATTCCTCATCCAGGTAATATCTTCCATATGCATCTGCCGCTTTGATTGCTGCAAATACAGTTTCCGGTGTAACTTCAAATGGCATGTTGTGAAGTGTATCATTCTCCGCACATGCAGTTGTGGCAACTTCCATAAGCTGCTCATCAGTTACCTTCCCAGCTCCAAGCTCTGCCAGAGTAACAGGAAGTCCTACTTCAATGCACCATAAGATGATCTCTTCCAGATCTTCCTGGGGAATATTCTCCAGTACCAGCTGTGTGATGGTTCCGAATGCAACTTTTTCTCCATGATACATATGATGGCATTCTTCCAGTACAGTAAATCCGTTATGGATCGCATGTGCACCTGCAAGTCCTGCACTTTCAAAACCAATTCCAGAAAGAAGTGTATTAGCCTCAATCACTTTCTCAACTGCCGGTGTGCATACGCCTGCTTCCAGAGCTATCTTAGCTTTTACGCCCTCATCCATCAAGGTATTAAAACAAAGTTCAGCCAGTGCCATGGCAGCCTCTGTTGTCTTACCTCCTGCACAGGAAGTTGCTCCGCTTCTCTTACATGCCCTTGCCTCAAAATATGTTGCCAGTGCATCTCCCATACCAGCCACAGTAAGACGAACCGGCGATTTGGTGATGATATCTGTATCCATCAGAACAAGATTCGGATTCGCCGGAAGAAACAGATATTTTTCAAAAACTCCTTCTTCTGTATAAATAACAGACAAAGCACTGCAAGGGGCATCTGTAGATGCGATCGTCGGACAGATAAATACCGGTGTTCCCGCATAGTATGCAACTGCCTTCGCTGTATCAAAGATCTTTCCTCCACCAATACCAATGGTAAGATCACACTGCTCATCTTTTACGATCTTTACCAGACGATCAATCTCACTGTTACAGCATTCTCCGTTAAAATAATCAAAAACCACCTCACAGGTACTCTCAGCAAAGCTCTCTTCGATCGTTTTACCGATTCTTTTATATCCGCCTTTACTGATCAGAACCAACGCTTTTTTTCCGCTCTTTGCAGCATAAGCTCCAAGATTCTTCATTTCTCCCGCACCCTGTAAATATTTGGACGGACTGATTAAAATTTTCGCCATTTTTATACTTCCTTTCTTTGTTTTCAGAAGTCAGCCTCCGCATCCTGCTTTTGTATTTATATTATAATTGCTGTATTTTTTTATTGCAAGGAGTATTTGAGGATTTATGCAGCATAACCTGATCTGAAAAGCTGTTAAGCAATTTTCTTTTTCTCCCAGTCAATCTACTATCCTGCATATGTCAGAAAACATTGCAGTGCCCACCCAAATTTGCATCGTTTTGGAATTTACAGCTTACGACTTCTGTATAAGGAACATGGTATGTTTCAGGGGACTTAATTGATTTGATCAAAGTGCAGTGTTTTATGATATTTGGCATACTTCCTGAATATGCAATTTTCCATCTTTTACTGTATATTGGCGCTTGTAACTGCTTTTTCTGGAATCATACGAAGTATTCACTGTAAATCCTTCATTCTGATCCAAAATTTTCTGTCTGTTTGCTTTTGTCAGCCTTGCCATATCATGTTCTCCTTATTTTTTATTAACATCATTCATATCGTCCTTATTAAATGTGCAACAAACATCTCCTTTCAATAACTCTAATACTGTTTTCCTCATTACTGGTCATAACCATACTATTAACAGTTTCTATAAAATAAAAAGACTCCCTCCTTTCTTCACTCAGAAAAGAACAAGTCTTAAACAATTTCAATGTTTATACGAAAACAACACCTCCATCGTTCCAGATTTCTTTTCTGATACTAAGCACAGATTAAAAATGTTTTTAATCTGTACTTAGTATCAGAACCAGACAAATTGGTCCTATGTCAAGATTTAGTACAAATTAAAATGAGAAGTTCTGCCTGCTAAGCAGCAGACAGTAACATACCCCTCTCATACAGCTTTTC